>NZ_JACFSK010000002.1:13320-146349 GCF_016100455.1 Bartonella sp. M0283
TGAGCCCTTGAGCCCTTGAGCCCTTGAGCCCTTGAGCCCTTGAGCCCTTGAGCCCTTGAGCCCTTGAGCCCTTGAGCCCTTGAGCCCTTGAGCCTGTCCAAAAACAGTTTTACTCTTTTGTCAATCGACAAAAGCGCGTTCAACCACATAAGTAGCGGGTGCATTATTTGCGCCTTCGACAAGGCCAAAATCGCGACACATAGCAGCACAATCTTTCAGCATTGCCATGGAACCGCAAATCATTGCGCGGTCTGTTTCCGGATCAAGCTTTTTCAAACCGGTACGCTTGAAAAATTCGCCACTGCGCATTGTGTCGGTAATTCGCCCCATATGGTCGGAATGCTCGCGGGTGGTCATGGGATAGAATTTCAACTGGTTGGAAAATTCGCCAATAAGAGGATCATTTCTTAAGTCCGCAACAAGTTCGCGCGCATAGTCGAGTTCGGCAACAAGCCGCGTTGTCTGGATAAGAATGACTTCTTCGAATTTTTCATAAGTTTCCGGATCACGAATGAGGCTTGCAAAAGGTGCAACACCTGTTCCTGTCGAAAAAAGATAAAGCCGTTTACCCGGTAAAAGCGCGTCCAGTACCAGAGTGCCGGTGGCTTTTTTACGCATCAGCACGGTGTCGCCCACTTTGATTTTTTGCAAATGTTCGGTCAAAGGGCCATTCGGAACCTTGATGGAGAAAAACTCCAATTGCTCGCTCCAGAACGGGCTTGCAATGGAATAGGCGCGGAAAACCGGCTTTTCGGCATTGGGCAAACCGATCATCACAAACTCGCCCGAACGGAAACGGAAACTGTCCGGCCGGTTCAGGCGGAAACGGAAAAGCCTATCAGTATAATGTTTGACATCCTGCACGGTTAAAGCAAAAACATTTGCCGGTATCGGGAATGAAGACGGCGTGGCAGTCGCATTCGAGGCTGCATTGTCGACAGGCGTAGTCATCGGAATTCTTCCTTAATAAACTTTAGCAGATAAACTTGACAAATTCAGGCATGATATAATGCCAAACGGTTGATCTGCCAACATCATAAAGCGAAGTTTCTTTATAATAACAAATTTGTTTTCGTCAAATGACAGTTGTAGATAGTCTGTTGTTTATGCAAAATAATTGCTTCAAAGCCGATAGACAAAACGGCTATTGTGACCACATATAGAAAATCGGAAGGCCGTTCGGGAACAAAACCACATCATGACAGAACAACTCAAATTCGGAACAAGCGGCTTGCGCGGTCTGGTGAGCGATTTAACCGATGACATTATCATGCGCTATACTTCAGCCTTCTTGCGACATTTGGAAAAAATCGGCAAGATCAACAAAGATAAAAGTGTGATTGTCGGCTATGATCTGCGCTCGTCAAGCCCGCATATCAAAAACGTTGTCATAAAAACAATCGAAGATCAGGGGTATTCCGCTATCAATGCCGGTGAAGTGCCAACCCCTGCCCTTGCGCTTTATTCACTCAACTTTCGCTATCCGGCAATTATGGTTACAGGAAGCCACATTCCCGACGACCGCAACGGGCTAAAATTTTACCGTCCCGATGGCGAAATAACCAAGCAAGACGAGCGCGCAATTGTAGCCGAACTTGATAAATCCGGTAAGGGCGGTAAAGGCGGACTTTCAGAAAATAATACGCCCTATCACCTTGCCGAAAACTATCAATCCCCTCCTGTCGTTCCGGATGTTCTTGAACTTTACCGGAAACGCTGCCTTTCCATTTTGCCGAAATCGGCACTTCAGGATATGAAAATCGGCGTCTATCAGCACAGTTCCATTGTGCGCGACTTTCTGGTTGACGTTTTATCCGCTCTTGGCGCGAAAACGGTTCCAATCGGTCGGGCCGACCATTTTGTTCCTGTCGATACCGAAGCATTACGCGATTTTGACCGCAAGCTTGCTCTTGATGCCGTTCGCCAATATGGGCTTGACGCGCTGGTGTCGACCGATGGCGACGCAGACCGGCCGTTAATTGCCGGTTCCGACGGGATATTTCTAAAAGGTGATGTGGTCGGAATGCTCACCGCAAAATATCTTTTTGCCGATGCTGTTGTCACCCCTGTCACCTCCACATCGGCGGTCGAGACAAGCCATTTTTTCGAGCATGTTTACCGCACCTCTGTCGGCTCACCCTATGTTATTGCCGGTATGAAACAGGCATTAAACGACGGTTATCATACGATCGTCGGTTTTGAAGCCAATGGCGGCGTTCTTCTGGGAAGCGATATTTCAAGCGAAACTTGCGAATTGAAGAAATTGGCAACACGCGATGCAATGCTTCCTATTCTGGCTTTATTAGGATTTGCACAATTGCGTGGTTCTTCCGTTCAGGCACTTTCGAGCGGACTTCCTCCGCGTTTTACCGCCAGCAACCGGCTTTCCAATATTGACACGGAGAAAGCCAAACAGATTCTGCATGATCTTGAAGACGCTGCAACACGCATACATTTTTTCCATCCGCTCGGTAACATCGAACATTGGGATATGATTGACGGTTTGCGTGTCATCATGGACAATGGCGATATTGTGCATTTCCGCCTTTCCGGCAATGCTCCGGAATTGCGATGTTACAGCGAAGCGGCCTCGCAAGAACAGGCCGACAAGCTTCTCGAATGGGGGCTTGAAAACATTGCTCGAACCTTGGAGAAAGCATCATGATAAAGGTTATTGCGCATTTTTATATCAAGCCCGAATTTGTTGAAAAGACCGAAAGTCTGTTCAAAGAACTTGTTGAGAAATCCCGTAAGGACAAAGGCTGTATTTCCTACGAACTGTTTGAAGTTGAAGGCGATACGGGACACATGGTTTTCATTGAAACATGGAAAGACAAAAGCGCCCTCGACGCACATAGCAAAACCGAACATTTTGTCCGTATTATCGATGAATTGACAAAGATGAGCTACAAGGAAGCGCTCGTTACTGTCATGACACAGAAGCTTTGACGTCCCTCAATTTCCATTTCTTTACAATTTCTATTTCTTTACAGTAAAAGCGGTATCCGGTTTCATCCGATGCTGCTTTTTTAATATTATCCGCGCCTTTATGTGCTTCAAAAGCACTGTTTTCCTTTCAAGTTCCAGAACGGAAACGACGCGTTGTTTTTAAACAATTCGCTTATCTTTATCATCAACACGCGCGTCGAAACGATATTTTTTGTTAGCTTCTTATTTTGCTGTTTATGAGGTTGTTCTGCTTTAGGCGCTTACGCGATTCTTAGCAAATGCTCGATAACCGGATGTGGCCAATGCACGGCTAATTGAAAACATTCCAACCTTCCATATCGCGGCTTCTCTCCACATTCGGGCGGAAATTATCCCGCTTGAAGTTATCTTTTCTTGCGCCCGTTTATTGAAAGAAAATTCTATTCCTCGTCGACCTGTTGCTGTTCGGGCAAAAGCAAATTGAGGATGATTGCCGTAATCCCGCCGGCAGCAAGGCCGGATTTCATAATATCGGCAATAAATGTCGGAAGATGGCTCACAAAAGCCGGTACTTGCGGCACACCGACACCAACGCTCAAGGCAATTGCAATGATGAGAAGTGCCCGCCGGTCGAGTTTGATTGACGAAAGGATATTGATTCCGGAGGCAGCAACCGAGCCGAACATGATCATGGCAGCTCCTCCAAGAACCGGTTCCGGCATTGCCTGTATGAGGGCGGCAATTTTCGGAAAAAGGCCGAGAACAACAAGAATGGCCGCAATCCACAAGCCGACATAGCGGCTTGCAACGCCGGTCAACTGGATAATACCGTTATTTTGCGCAAAGACCGAACTTGGAAATGTATTGAAGAAACCGGCAAGAAGAGAATTGGCACCATTGACGAGCACACCGCCCTTTATTCTTTTCATCCATAATGGCCCCGAAACCGGTTCGCTTGAAATTTTGCTTGTCGCTGTAATGTCGCCAACCGCTTCAAGAGAGGTAACAAGATAGATCATGATGAGCGGAATAAACAGCGACCACGAAAAAGATAATCCGAAATGAAGCGGCCTAGGTAAAGCAAAAAGTGCGGAATGTTCAAAACCGGAAAAATCGAGTCTGCCCATAAAACCCGCCATGGCATAGCCGACCGCAAGGGCAAGAATAATGGCACTGGAGCGCACCCACGTAATCGTCACACGGTTTAAAAGAATGATAAGCGCAAAGACGGTGCATGACAAAGCGAGATTTTGTAAACTGGCAAAACTCCCGTTTTCGCCCAGTGATGCATAACCGCCTCCCATACTGATAAGCCCCTCTTTAATAAGGGTAAGGCCAATCAATAACACCACAATACCGGTAACAAGCGGGGTAATCATACGGCTGATAAAGGGGAGAATGCGCGAAACCGACATTTCGATAAAAGAACCGGCAATCACCACACCGAAGACCGCCGACATCACCTCGTTTGCAGGAATACCGCTTGCAACCATTGCCGCAGAACCGGCCGAAAGCGGCCCGACAAAATTGAAACTGGTTCCTTGCACAATCAGCAATCCGGCACCGAAGGGGCCGATTTTTTTGCACTGTACAAAAGTCGCAACGCCCGAAATGATAAGCGACATGGATAAAACCATGGCTGTATCTTCCGGTGATACACCGGCAGCACTACATATGATAAAGCCCGGCGTAATGATCGGCACGATAATTGCCAATAAATGTTGGAGAGCGGCCAAAAACGCGACAGGTGCATGCGGGTGGTCATTCATCTCAAAAACGAGATCACCCGATTTTTTATGCGTTTTATAATTCTCCATCGGCTTTCTCCATCAGCACAATATGATGCGTGAAAATTGAAAGGTAATTTTCAGGTTAACGTTCTAGTTGAGGATTGATAAAGAAAGGTCAAGTCTATTTGACTATGAGCGGCATTTATCCACCAGCAAGCAAGGCCATTTCAATATATAATTCTTAGAACAATCCCGCGATGAGACGATTCTCTCCCAAGATTTAAGCGGGTGCTGCTTACAAGAAGACATCTTGTTGGCTTTAAAACAACAATTATATGCAATAATGACATTGAACAAAAAACCGGAAACGCGTTTCTATAAAATCCGGATTGGACGAGAAAAATGAATATTGGTGAAGCAGCAAAACAATCGGGTCTTAGTGCAAAAATGATCCGCCATTATGAGGAAACCGGACTTATTTCACCAGCCCATCGGAGTGAAAATGGCTATCGCGTTTATACCGATGACGATATTCAAACCTTGCGCTTCATCCGCCGCTCGCGACTGCTCGGTTTTTCTTCCGAAGATATCCGCGTTCTCCTCGGATTATGGAAAGATCATAGCCGTGCTTCAAGCGAAGTTAAAAAACTCGCACTTTCCCATATCAAGGCTTTGCAGGAAAAAATGGATTCTTTACAGGTGATGATTAATACACTCGACCACCTTGTCCATCACTGCCACGGTGATGACAGGCCGGACTGCCCGATTCTGGAAGATCTTGCAGGGTGCAGTCATTGCCACTGATGAAACTTGCCGTTATATTTTTTAAAAAAGCTCACTTCTGGCAAATCGGTTCATGCTATTTTCAGCGCGGCAAATCTTGCGAAGCTTAAAAAAATACCATGCTTGTTTGTCACAATTTAGCGATTTTAAAGAAAACACTTTTTATTGTGGCAGAAGAATACTACACATGAGATAATAAGAATAAACGGAATTTGAAATGCGCAAAATACTTGAGATCAACGATCTTAAAAAACTAGCCAAACGTCGCGTACCCAAGATGTTTTTTGACTATGCCGATTCCGGAGCATGGACAGAAAGCACTTATCGCGCCAATGAAGAAGACTTCAAAAAAATAAAGCTGCGCCAGCGTGTTCTGGTCGATATGACCAATCGTTCGCTTGAAAGCGAAATGATCGGTCAGAAAGTTTCTATGCCGGTTGCATTGTCTCCCACCGGTTTGACAGGCATGCAACATGCCAATGGAGAAATGTTGGCAGCGCAGGCTGCCGAAGAATTCGGCGTGCCTTTTACATTGTCGACAATGAGCATTTGCTCGATTGAAGATGTCGCATCGGTGACCAAAAAACCGTTCTGGTTCCAGCTTTATGTCATGAAAGACCGCGACTTTATCGCCGATCTTATCAATCGTGCAAAAGCAGCCAAGTGCGGGGCATTGGTTCTGACGCTCGATTTGCAGATTTTAGGCCAGCGCCATAAGGATTTGCGCAACAACCTGTCTGCCCCGCCAAAATTCACTTTGAAAAATCTCTGGCAAATGATGACATGCCCGAAATGGTGCATGGAGATGTTGCAGACCAATAGAAGAACATTCCGAAATATTGCAGGACATGCCAAAAACGTAACGGATTTGTCTTCGTTGAGTTTGTGGACAGCCGCGCAATTCGACCCAAAGCTCAATTGGGACGATGTCGAATGGATCAAGAAAATTTGGGGTGGCAAGCTTATCCTGAAAGGCATTCTTGATGTAGAAGACGCCAAAATGGCTGTCAAAACCGGTGCCGATGCCATTCTGGTTTCAAACCATGGTGGCCGCCAGCTTGACGGTGCTCCTTCAACCATTTCTGTTTTGCCTGAAATTGTTGATGCTGTCGGAGATATGATAGAAATCCATGTTGATGGTGGTATCCGTTCCGGTCAGGATGTGTTGAAGGCTTTGGCGCTTGGTGCCAAAGGCACATTTATCGGCCGTCCGTTCCTCTACGGGCTTGGTGCTTTGGGTAAACCCGGTGTCACCAAAGCCTTGGAAATTATCCGTAACGAGCTTGATATTTCGATGGCACTGTGCGGCAAGAAGAAAATTGCCGACCTCACCCATGATGTTCTCTATGATTTCAGGCCGTCAAAACCAAAACTTTAAAAAAGCATAATGAACTATTCTATAAGCCGGGCAAAATGCCCGGCTTTTTCAATGCTTTTGTTTTTTAACGACGTTTTTTAAAAAATGATTTTTCTTGGAACTCTAAAAACGATGAAAAGCCAACAATAAAAATTATTTAAAATACGCCACTGAAACGACCGGCTTCCATGCAATACATAACCGAAATGAACCTGAAAACAGCAGCAAAGCTGCCTGTTATCCCGCTTTTTTCGGTGAAAAAATCCACATTGATTTCTGGTATAAAGGCCTACCCTTTATTTTACCTGATTTTGCAATTGACCCGATTTTATCATTGATGAGCATTGAAGAGCGCCGATTTCTTGATCGTACTAATGGCACACTCATTTGTCAAAATGTTCGAGATGTCACGGCATCTTTCAGGCCCTCTTTTATGACACCCTGTTTTAACAGTGGAAGCGGAATGAAATGCCAGCTTAAAATAGCTCTTCTTCTGCTTTTCATGAACCGGTTTTCAGTCCAAAGATTGATAAAGCTAATTTTGATGAGCCAAAACCATTTTAAGGTTTAAACTCCAAACGAAGGGAACAAATGCTGCTTTCAGAAACGCCCGAACGGTTCACATAATGAGGAGCTCTGGCTGAAACTCGGGCGAGAAGAATAATTCACATAATTTTATTCATCGCTGCATCAAAATAGAGCGAATGGAAAAGGCTGAATGGATGCGCGCAACACCAGGAAGACGTGATAATATTTCCTTGTGAATGGTTTCATAAGCGGCGGCATTTTCTGCTTCCGCGCGCAGCCAATAATCTGCGTCCCCCGTCATCAAATAACATTCTTTGATTTCCGGATGGCGGCGCACAGCCGCCTCGAAACGGTTCAAATATTCTTCCGTTTGTTTTTCAAGTGTAATCTGGATAATGGCAATAAGCCGGTCTTCTCCTTCAACACTTCCCAATATGGCGGTAAACCCGCGAATAACGCCGCTTTCTTCCAATAATTTTACACGCCTCAAACATGCCGAGGGGGAAAGCCCCACTTCGGCAGCAAGATTAGCATTGCTCATGCGCCCGTCACGGCGCAACAGGCGGATGATATTACGATCTATTGCATCAAGGTTTTGCATAATATTTCAATTTGTTGGATTTACGCTCAATATTCAACGATAAATATCTATAATGTTTCAAAAATAGATACAACATTCGAATGCCCTTCACATATGATAGGCACAATAAAATGGCAAAAAGCCACGGGAACAATGACGGGGAACAATGCGGGCATCCGGATTTGTAACCGGATTTATCTGGGAAATAATGAAATGGGTGAAATTCAAAACAACAATAAAATTCCGGCATTAGCCTATGGGGCAATTCTCACAATCAATCTTGATGCCATTGTCGAAAATTATAACACCATTAAAAAAATGGTTGCTCCGGCACAAAGTTCTGCCATTGTCAAAGCCGACGCTTATGGCCTTGGTGCAAAAAAAATAGCGCCCGTGCTTTATGAAGCCGGATGCCGGTTTTTCTTTGTAGCAGAACTTATCGAGGCACTCCGGCTTAAAGATCAATTGCCGACAGATGCTTCCATTGCTGTTTTGAATGGTATTTTGCCGGGAACGGAAAAAATAACGGCGGCGGCCGGTATAATTCCGGTTCTGAATTCCTGGGAGGCTATTCTTGACTGGCAAAAACTTTGCTTGAATGAAGCAAAGCGTTTACCCGCAATCATCCAGATTGATACCGGCATGTGCCGCTTGGGGCTTGATCATAGCGAGCTTTACCGCCTTGTCGCCGACCCGTCGATTTTTAATGACGCGGATATAAAACTGGTTATCAGCCATTTGGCCAAAAGTGACGAGGAAAATAGCCCTGCCAACCCTGCCCAGCTTGAAGCCATGAAAAAGGCACTTGCCAGACTTCCGGCTTCCAAAGTTGCATTTGCTGCTTCCGGCGGGATTTTTTTGAATACCGACTATCATTTCGACATGGTGCGCCCGGGCATTGCCCTTTACGGTGTAGACCCGCTCGGCAAAAGCCCGACAGCAATCAAACCGGTTGTGAGCCTTGACGCCCATGTTATCCAGACACGCCATGTTCCCGCTGGTGCGGCAATCGGCTATGGCGGAACATTTATAACTGAAAGGCCAAGCACTATAACAACAATATCGGTGGGCTATGCCGATGGTTGGTTAAGGGCACTCGGCAATAAAGGTTCGGTTTATTTCAAAGGAGAGCGCGTGCCGATTGTTGGCCGCGTTTCGATGGATTCCATCACACTTGATACAACGCATCTTGGTGAAAACGCACCAAAAGCCGGTGATCTTGTCGAACTCATCGGCAAGCACCAATCGCTTGACGATGTTGCTCGCGATGCCGGCACAATTCCTTATGAAATTCTAACGTCGCTTAGTCATCGTTACGAACGCATCTATGTGAAAAATTGCGAGGGAAACAAAAAATGAAAGTGCTTGTTCTGGGAAGTGGTGTCGTTGGCGTAACTTCAGCCTGGTATCTCAATAAAGCAGGCCATGAAGTTACGGTCATTGATCGTGAAGAAGGGCCTGCATTGGAAACAAGCTTTGCCAATGCTGGTCAGGTTTCGTTCGGATATACAACCCCATGGGCACAACCGGGGCTCACCCTCAAAGCATTGAAAATGATGCGGCAGGCCAATCCGCCGCTTATTATTCATCCCACTTTCAGCCTCGACCAGATGAAGTGGCTCTTTGCAATGTTTATCAATTGCAATGAAAACCGGTACAAGAAAAACAAAGCCCTGATGGTGCGCGTCTCCGACTATGCCGCCAAATGCCTTCAGGCTTTACGCGAAGAAACATCCATCCATTACGACGAACGCATGCAAGGCACAATCCAGCTTTTTCGGGACCCTCACCAGCTTGAAGCGGCCAATAAGGATGTCGAAGTTCTCAAAGCAGATGGCATTGCCTTTAAGATGCTCGATAGTGACGGCTGCGTTGCCGCAGAACCCGGATTGGCGCCGTTAAAAGATAAAATCGTTGGTGGATTGCAAACCCCTGAAGATGAAACCGGCGATTGCCAGATGTTTACAACCAAACTTGCAAAGCTCGCGGCCGATAAAGGGGTTGAATTTTCCTATAATACAATAATCAATAAACTTCATGTCGAAGGTGGTAAAATTACCGGCGTTGAAACGTCACGCGGTGTGATGCATGCCGATGCCTATCTCGTCTCCATGGGGTCTTTTACGCCCTTTCTTATTCGTGATCTCGGACTTCATGCGCCAATCTATCCGGTGAAAGGCTATTCCATCACCGTGCCGATTACCAATGAGGCGAAAGCGCCGGTTTCAACTGTTATTGACGATATTTACAAGGTTGCTGTTACAAGATTGGGTAACCGTATCCGCGTCGGCGGCATGGCAGAAGTTTCAGGCTATGAAATTAAGCTCAGCGAACCACGCCTGAAAACATTGCAAGAAGCTTTGGAAATGATGTTTCCCGGCTCCTATGATAGAGCCTTCAAGCCTCAGCTCTGGTCCGGCTTACGGCCGGTGACACCTGATAGTGTGCCCATTATCGGTAGAACAAAATATGAAAACCTGTTTATCAATTCCGGACATGGTACTTTGGGTTGGACAATGTCGACCGGAAGCGGCCATTTGATTGCCGATATTATCAGCGGCAACAAGCCCGAAATTGACCCGACAGGACTGGACATCAGCCGGTATCAATAATTTTTCGATCAATTGAGCATTAGAAGCGCTGCAACAGCTCTCCTTACCCCGAAAAAGGAGCCTGTTGCGGCCTTTCATGTGCGCTCTATCCGGTTTGCCTCTTCTAGTCTCTGAATTGCAGTGCGGGGTTTAAAAGTTTCGTTTTTAGGAGGCTTTTCGTTCTTCCGTTTTTCTGTTCCGGACGGTTGTTAAGGAGAGTATTCCGCCTCGTCTTTTTTAGTGCGTGACCTGTCAATTGCCTTTTAATGGCTTACCCTTCACAGTCTTCCAGAAATTTTAAGAAAAATAAACAGAGACAGACGAGCCGAAAAGGCCGCTGTTTTCTTCTTTCCGATTTGGCCGTATCACCAATAGTTCTACATCATTGCGGCAGCGCCAAAGAAGGCGCCCCCAAAACCAAAAAGAATAAAAATCCGAACAAAAAACCGAAAAAAGTCTGAAGAATAAAAATCCGAATAAACTAAATAAAAAACCGGCCGAAGCCGGTTTTTTTTAACGATAATTGGAAAGTGGCGGACAGGAACAAATAAGGTGTCTGTCACCGGCCACATTATCTATGCGCGAAACCGGCGGCCAATATTTATCTGCCGGATCCTGAGCGGGGTCAGGAAGTGCCGCAATTTTGCGCGAATAGGCATGTGACCAATTGTCATCAATAGTATCGGCCAGAACATGCGGCGCATTGACGAGCGGATTATCATCCTTCGGCCAAACGCCCTCGCCTACTTTTTTGGCTTCTTCGGAAATGGCAAGAAGTGCATTGCACAGCCTGTCAATTTCCGATTTGGGTTCGGATTCGGTCGGTTCGATCATCAATGTTCCGGGAACCGGAAACGACATGGTCGGAGCATGAAAGCCATAATCGATCAGACGTTTGGCCACATCGTCGACGGTGATGCCGTAATTATCCTTGAGGACACGCGTATCGACAATACATTCATGCGCAACACGCCCTCTTTTTCCTTTATAAAGAATCGGATAGGCCGCAGAAAGCTGTTCTGCAATGTAGTTTGCATTCAAAATTGCATTTTCGGTCGCAAGTTTCAGCCCTTCGGCGCCCATCATACGAATATACATCCATGTGATTGTAAGAATCGAAGCGCTGCCGAAAGGTGCTGCCGAAACAGCATGGCTTGTCGAAAAAAGCGCGTGACCGGGAACGAAAGGTTGAAGATGTTTTGAAACGCCGATCGGCCCGACACCCGGACCACCGCCACCATGGGGAATAGCAAAAGTTTTATGCAAATTCATGTGGCAGACATCCGCGCCGACATCAGCCGGACGGGCGAGAGCGACCAGCGCATTGAGATTTGCCCCATCAAAATAGACTTGCCCGCCATTCTCATGAATAATCTTGCAAATCTCTTTGATACTTTCTTCATAGACCCCGTGGGTTGACGGATAGGTAATCATCAAAGCGGCAAGATTGTCTTTGTGTTCGACGGCTTTTTTGCGCAAGTCTTCGACATCAACGTCTCCGTCACCAAGACAATCGACCACAACCACTTCCATACCGGCCATATGCGCCGAAGCCGGATTTGTGCCATGGGCAGAAGCCGGAATGAGACAGATATTGCGATTATGTTCGCCATTTTTGTCGTGATAGCGGCGAATAGCTAGAAGACCGGTATATTCACCTTGTGCGCCGGAATTAGGCTGGAATGAAATGGCGCTGAAGCCGGTAATTTCACACAACCATTTTTCAAGTTCGGAAATAAGCTGCTGATAGCCACGACTATCGGTCTTCGGTGCAAAGGGGTGAAGATTTGCAACCTTCGGCCAGCTTAAAGGCATCATCTCGGCGGCAGCGTTCAATTTCATGGTGCAGGAGCCGAGCGGAATCATAGCGCGGTCAAGTGCCAGATCTTTATCGGCAAGGCGGCGCAAAAAGCGCATCATTTCGGTTTCCGATTGCACAGCATGGAAAAACGGCTGGCTTAAAAAAGAACCATCGCGTTTTTTGCCGAAAAGTTTCGACGGGGCTTTATCACTGAGTGTTGCACCGAAAAGCTTGGCAAGTGCTTTTGCGTCTTCTTCATCCGAAAGTTCATCAAAATTGATGGAAACAGTATCCTTGTCGATAACGCGTATGAGACGGCCATCACTTTCCGCTTTTTGTTGCAGTTCATGAGCTTTGCCGGCAACATTGACGGTTACACAATCGAAATAATGGTCGCCGGCAAGAGTAAAGCCCGCATCTTTGACACTGTCACCGAACCGACTTGCAAGATCATGAACGCGGTTGGCAATCGCTTGCAGCCCTTCCGGACCATGCCAGACTGCAAAAGCTGTTGCCATATTGGCAAGGAGTGCCTGAGCAGTACAAATATTCGACGTTGCTTTGTCACGACGGATATGTTGTTCACGCGTTTGCAAAGCAAGACGGTAGGCAACCCGCCCTTTGGTATCAATCGACTGTCCGACAATGCGTCCGGGAATCATACGGGTCAGGGCTTCGGATACCGCCAGATAACCGGCATGCGGTCCACCAAATCCCATTGGCACACCGAAACGCTGCATTGAGCCCACAACCATATCGGCTCCCCAAAGGGCAGGCGCTTCCATGATTGTCAAAGCCAGAGGGTCAGCGACAACAATAACCAATGCACCTTTTGCTTTAGCCTTTTTGATGACATCGCTATGATCGATAAAACGGCCCTTTGTATCGGGCCATGGCAAAACGATTGCCGCTGTCTTGTCGGTAATCTCGCTCTCTAACCCGATCTCGTAACCTTGTGTTTCAGCCCTTGTTTGAGCCACTGCCAAAGTTTGCGGGTGAAGTTCGCCAAATACAGAAATCGCGGTTTTTTTATTGCGCGAAAAGCGCACCGCAACGGCGTTCGCTTCGGCAAGTGATGTCGCTTCATCAAGAAGCGAGGCTGCCGCAATCGGCAAGCCCGTCAATTCACAGACAAGAGTCTGGAAATTGAACAACATTTCAAGCCGCCCCTGACTGATTTCTGCCTGATAGGGAGTATAGGCAGTGTACCAGGCCGGATTTTCAAAAAGATTGCGTAAAATAACCGAGGGAACAAAAGTGCCATAATAGCCCTGTCCAATAAAGCTTTTATGGAGACGGTTCTGTTCCATCATGGCGTGAAGCTCGTGAAGAGCTGCCCCTTCACTTACAGCTTTTGGCAATTGAAGCGGGTGTTGAAGCCTGATTGCATTCGGCACTGCCTGCTCGACCAGTTCTTCAAGAGAACCAAGCCCCAACTTATGCAGCATTGCCTTTGCCTCTTCGGGACGCGGCCCGATATGGCGTGATGAAAATGGAAGTTCCTGCATTTTATTATCCAATCATTGCGATATAACCGGCCGCATCCATCAAGCCGTCAAGCTGGCTCGCATCGGAGATTTTCATCTTCCACAACCAGCCTTCTTTTTCCGCCTTCTGGTTAACGAGTGCCGGGTCGTCGCTCAAAGCTTCATTGACTTCGCTAATTGTGCCATCGACAGGTGAAAAAACGTCGGATGCAGCCTTGACCGATTCGACAACAGCGACAGAATCGCCCTTTTTGACCGTGCTGCCGACTTCCGGCAATTCGACGAAAACAAGGTCGCCAAGCTGCTCCTGAGCATGGTTTGTGATGCCGACCGTTGCAAGATCACCATCAAGACTGATCCATTCATGATCTTCGGTGAAATACAGTTTAACCATGTGTTTTATCCTTTAAAATAACGATGTTCGACAAAGGGAAGTGTGTGGACAACAAGCGGTATTTTCTTACCGCGAACTTCTGTTTCAAGCTCGGTTCCGGCTTTTGCAAGGTCGATTGCAACATACCCCATTGCAACCGGACCATTGAATGATGGTCCGAAACCGCCTGATGTAACGTGACCGACGAGTTTGCCTGTCTTGTCAAAAATTTCTGCACCGGCACGCACCGGCTGGCGTGTTTCAGGCATCAAACCGACACGGCGGCGTGTTGCACCCTTTTTCAATGCTTCAAGAAAAGCCTTGGCACCGAAAAAATCGCCCTTTTCACGCACCGGTTTGGTGACCGCCCAGGTAATTGCCGCTTCAACCGGATTGGTTTTTGCGGTGATGTCGTTGCCATGGAGGCACAAGCCCGCTTCAAGCCGCAGACTGTCACGTGCGGCAAGGCCAATCCATGTCACGCGCGGGTCGCTCAACAGTTTTTCGGCAAGTGCTTCAGCTTCATCAACGGGCAGGCCGATTTCAAATCCATCTTCGCCGGTATAGCCCGAACGTGTCATAAACCAGTTTTTCTTGGGCTCGAAACCATGCATGAACTGAAGTTCATTTCCCGGTAGACCAGCTTTTTTGATGACATCGGCAGCCTCCGGCCCCTGTAAAGCCAGAAACACGCGTCCAAGCGGTTCGATTGTGCAGTCAAACCCGTGTGCGCGTTTTTGAAGTTCGGCAATGTCGGCTTTCGCATTACCGGCATTGGCAACGACCATAAAACGTTTTTCGCCAAGGCGGGTGACAATGAGATCGTCAAGGATACCGGCCTCTTCATTCAAAAGATAGTTATAACGTGACTGGCCGATTTGCAGTGCTTCAGCGTCAAGCGGAAGGGCTTTTGACAAAAAGTCGGCGGCACCATTTCCTTCAACCAGTATCAGTTTCATATGAGAAATATCGAACAGACCCGCATGGGCACGTGTATGCAAATGCTCTTTCATAACACCGAGCGGGTAAGTGAGCGGCATGTTCCATCCGGCAAAATTGCCGAATTTGGCTCCGGCTTTTTCATGCATGTGAAAAAGCGGCAAAGTTTTAAGGTCTTCTTGAGAGTTGCCCATAAATTGCTCCGAGGTTGCGCCAATAGACACACAATGCATCTATTTCACACCCCTCTGTCTTGAGCCTGAGAGACTTGTGGAAAGCTCTCCCCTCCACTTACACCTTCGGCGCGGGACAAACCCGACTTTCCAGAGCTGTCTTGATCTTTTTACGGTTCCTTGTGCCTGAGAGATTACGGGCTGTTTTCCCCTTCGGCGGCCAAAACACGGTTGACTGTATTTTTACACTCTCCCGCAAAAAGATGAGAAAGGGTTAAATTTACCCCTCCCTGACATAAAACCGGTTCTAGCCGATCTTCAAAGTGAAGTCATCCTCAAAAAATCATTTCCCCCGACTAAGTCGGGATATTTAACCCATATGTTCATAACAATTCCCCATATGGTCATGACAATTTATTGTGATAATAAAGCTAAAACAATTTTGTTTTCTATAAACTCTTAATGATTGATCTTGCTGCCAAGATAAAATCCCAAAGCGGTCGCGAAAAGACAAAAGACGACAGAAATAATAATATTGAAAAAAGCCTCACCGACTGCACCTTTTTTCAAAAGTTCGAAGCTCTGCAAGCTGAAGGAAGAAAAGGTCGTAAAGCCACCGCAAATCCCGACCATGACAAAAAGCCGGATATTCTCGCTCACTGGCCATTTTGCCTCTGCCATTGTGATAACGCCAAAAAAAGCGATTACAAAGGACCCGACAATATTGATAAGAATTGTTCCCCATGGCAGATTTTTACTGACCGGAACCATGAGGAGCGATAACCAGTAACGTAAAACTGTGCCCAGTGCGCCGCCAAAAGCCACCCATAACGTTGCAGTCATCAGACAATCTCCTTAAAGGAAGGGAAACTATTTCAATTCGAGCATCAAAAAAAACCGACATAAAAATTAAATGCCATAAATTAACATGACGATTTAAAACAGAATGACAACAAAATCAAAATAAGGGACTAAAAATGCCGGCAGGAAAACAGGAATTATTGGATTTTCTAAAAACACTTGGCATTCATGTCAAAACAACAACCCATCCGGCTGTTTTTACCGTCAAAGAAGGCGAGAATATTAAACAAAATATTCCCGGTGCCCATACCAAGAATCTGTTTCTGAAGGACAAGAAGGGTCATTATTTTCTGGTAACACTGGGAGCTTATTCGGTAGTCGATCTTAAACATCTTCATGATAAAATCGGTGCATCGGGGCGCCTTTCCTTTGGCAGCCCTGAAAAACTTTCCGAATATCTCGGCCTTTATCCGGGCGCGGTCAGCGTTTTCGGTCTGATAAATGACAAGGAAAATCATGTAACATTCATTCTTGATAAGGCGCTTTATAATCACCCTATTATCAATTGCCACCCGATGACCAACGAGGCAACCACGTCGATTGCGCGTGAAGATCTTGTAAAATTTGTTCGCGCCACAAATCACGAGCCGCTTATTATTCAGGTTTCAGAGGAAGAGGGTTGAAATTCGTATCCAAAGGCACGATTTTGAGAATAGAAACGAATAGACATTTCGTAAGAAACAGGACTTGATAATGAGTGACAATCCTTTTGCGCCACAAGGCGGGCAAATGAATGCAAATGTAAATTTGGCCAATCAAACAGGTGGGGCAGATAATTCTGTCATCAAGGATACAACAACGGCCGATTTTTCAAAGGATGTCCTTGTCGAATCAAAAAAGCAACCTGTTATTGTCGATTTTTGGGCTACATGGTGTAACCCGTGCAAGCAATTGGGGCCTGTCCTTGAAAAAGTTGTTAAAGCGGCGAAAGGTGCTGTCAAACTCGTCAAACTCGATATTGATAAACATCCGGCCATTCCCGGCCAGATGGGAATACGTTCCGTACCTGCTGTCATTGCTTTTGTTGATGGCCACCCTGTTGACGGTTTTATGGGGGCGGTACCGGAAAGCGAAGTCAAGAAATTTGTTGCAAAACTAACGGGTAACGAAAAAGAAGCAGCAATTGACGAGGCTTTGGAGACAGCCAATGAATTGCGCAAAAGTGGCGATGTGACAGGTGCTGCTACTTTTTATGCGCAAATTCTGAAACAGGCTCCCGATAACGTCACCGTTATTGCCGCTTTTGCCGATATGCTTGTCGAACATGGTGAACTCGATCAGGCAAAAGGCATTCTCAAAGCTGTGCCGGATGCCAAAAAGTCAGACCCGGCTATTCGTGCTGTCGAAGCGAAAATTGCTCTTAAAGAGGAAACCGCAAAATTGGGCGACCCGACAGCTTTGAAAAAACGCATTGCCGAAAATCCGAAAGATTATCAGGCTGCCTATGACCTTGCTCTCGTTTATAATGCCGAAAACAAGCGGGATGAAGCGGCCGATCTGTTGCTTGGCATCATGAAAGCGGATAGGACGTGGAATGATGACGGGGCAAGAAAACAATTATTACAGTTTTTTGAAGCCTGGGGCGCAATGGATCCGGCAACATTGACCGCACGCAGAAAACTGTCATCATTATTGTTTTCTTGATGGCTTGTCTGCCTAAAACCTTGAAGACTTTATCATTATCGGGATGTTAAAAAATATCTCGTTCAAATTTTTAAAAACCTTTATGGCTCTGGACGATAAAAAACAATGAAAGCTGGAAATGCCCATTATATTCAGGTGAAAGACCTGCCCGACGAAATCGGCCTGTTTCCGCTCGAAGGGGTTCTGCTTTTACCAAATGGCTATTTGCCGCTTAATGTTTTCGAGCCGCGTTATCTTGAACTTGTTGAAGATGCAATAAAAGGAAACCGGTTGATCGGCATTATCCAGCCGGAGCCGGAATCAAACAATGCCGAAAAGCCGGAGCTTTATAAAACCGGCTGTATCGGGCGCATCACAAGTTTTGCCGAAACCGGAGATGGCCGGCTGATGATCGGCTTACAAGGTGTTTGTCGTTTCAAACTTCAAAAAGAAATTGCAAGTGACAAACCCTACCGGATTGCAAAAATTACGATTGATGAAAGCGACCTTGTCGAGCAACCGGATGCAGGCGATAAAATCAATCGCGAAGAGCTTCTTGATACTTTTGAAAAATTTCTTGATGCCCATGAAATGGAAGCCGATTGGGATTCGATCATGCAGGCACCGACAGAATCGCTTGTCAATGCGCTTGCTATCATGGCGCCTTTCGGAACTGCCGAAAAACAGGCGCTTCTTGAAGCACCCGATATTGTTGCCCGAGCTGCAACCCTCGTTGCTTTGACGGAACGCTCGCTCATGGAACATAGTGGTGATGATAAACCGCTCAATTGAATGCCGTTAACCATTAGCGGTTCGAAGGATTGGATATGATCTGATGGTCAAATATGCAACCGACCCGAAAATGCTCGAACTTCTGGTCTGTCCGGTAACAGGCGGAGAACTTCATTACGACAAAGAACGACAGGAACTTATTTCCAAAAAAGCGAGGCTTGCTTTTCCTATTCGTGACGGCATACCGATTATGCTCGCCTCGGAAGCGCGCCCGTTGGAAGAAAACGAAATATAATTTTTCTAAAACCTTGTTTCGCTTTCGAAAGACCATGCTATAACGTAAATTGTGGTCACATTATTCCAATCAAGGCGGTTGAGCCTTTCTATTATTATAGAGAACGATATTGTTAGAGATTGCTTGGGATTTTGTTGTCCAATCGTTTTGATTATTTGAGAGGGCACAATCATTATGGCTTCCAGAAAACTCTTTCTTCTTCCCGGAGATGGTATCGGCGTTGAGTCGATGGCCGAAGTTAAAAAAATCATTGCTTATATGGATAAAGAACTCGGGCTTGATTTCGAGTGTGAAGAAGGGCTTGTCGGGGGTGCCGCATATGATGCTTATGGCACAGCAATTTCGGAAGACGATATGAAACGGGCTTTAGCAGCCGATGCGGTGCTTTTTGGTGCTGTTGGTGGCCCGAAATGGGCAAAAGTCCCTTATGAGGTAAGACCCGAAGCGGGGTTATTGCGGCTGCGCAAAGATCTCGGTCTGTTTGCCAATTTGCGACCGGCCATTTGCTACCCCTCGCTTGCCTCTGCCTCATCGCTTAAGCGCGAACTTGTTGACGGGCTTGATATATTGATTGTACGCGAATTGACAGGCGGCGTTTATTTTGGCGAACCGAAAGAGATTATCGACCTCGGACATGGGCAAAAACGCGCAATCGATACCCAGATTTACGACACTTACGAGATCGACCGCATTGCAAGAGTTGCTTTCGACCTTGCCCGCACCCGCAAAAACAAAGTGACTTCTCTTGAAAAACACAATGTCATGAAAACCGGCATTCTCTGGAACGAAGTCGTTACAGAGGTCCATGACAAGGATTACAAGGATGTAACGCTCGAACATATGCTGGCCGATTCCGGCGGCATGCAATTGGTGCGCGCGCCCAAGCAGTTCGATGTTATTGTGACCGACAATCTTTTCGGCGATATTTTCTCCGATATTGCAGCTATGCTTACAGGCTCGCTCGGCATGTTGCCTTCTGCCTCTCTCGGCGAAGAAGACAAGAAAACCGGCAAGCGCCATGCGCTTTATGAACCGGTTCATGGCTCTGCTCCCGACATTGCCGGAAAAGGTATTGCCAACCCTATCGCAATGATCGCGTCACTTGCTATGTGCCTGCGCTATTCTTTCCTCATGGGGGCTGAAGCTGACCGGCTGGAGAAAGCGATCTCTGCCGTTCTTGATGATGGTGTGCGCACAGCCGACATTTATTCGGAAGGCATGAAAAAAGTTTCAACCAGTGAAATGGGGGACGCCATTTTGCAAAAATTCAAAACGATGGTTGCATAAAACCGGCTTTCCTGACCGGATTGATGAATGAACTATCTTTTAAGAAAACTTGGCCGAATTAACGCCGGTCAAGTTGAAATACTGCTCGAAAACATTCATCAATTTTGTTCTTTGAATAAAGATAAGCCCCGAAAAGCGGTGGGAAAACGCCGCTTTTTGTTCATTTTTAAACGGCTTTATTGCTCTTTAATATTTAAAACCTGAAAAATTTTAAAAACTGATTTTATCGGCATTCAAAACTTCAAAAATTTTTGCCGCTCAAAGCCTCCTCTTTCAATTGCTTGAAATTCAAGCTTTGTTGAGGGGAAAACCTCTGTCCTCAACTCTGATAAAATGACCGATTTGTCTTATGTAACCTGCTAAACCAAAAAGAATTCAACATGAAAAATAACCGATTATTATTGTGTTTCTTGACAGAGGTTGAAAATACGCTAAAACCAATGCGATCAAGGAGTTTAAAAATGGACTTTTTGCGGTTCCATATCAATCGGTTTTCGGGCTACAATCGCGGCCTCGATCACTGCTGCGCATCCTTGACAATTATTGGCCACAAAAAAACGACAAAGAAAATTATCTGACGTCCCTTGGCCAACCTGCTCTCTCCCGGGTGCGGCCCGGGGGGTAAGCCTGACGGCCGCCGGGCTTCTTCACAAAACACGGAGAGAGATACAGGAGTTCTGATTAAATGGGTTTTAAGGTTGCTGTTGTAGGTGCCACGGGAAATGTTGGCCGAGAAATGCTAAACATTCTCGAAGAGCGCGGTTTTCCGGCTGATGAAGTTGTACCACTCGCTTCGCATCGGTCATTGGGAACAGAAGTTTCCTTCGGTGACAAAACATTGAAGACCAAAGTTCTTGATAATTACGATTTTTCCGATACCGATATTTGCCTGATGTCTGCCGGTGGCAATGTTTCCAAAGAATGGGCACCAAAAATTGGTGCGGCCGGCGCTGTCGTTATCGATAATTCTTCGGCCTGGCGTTATGATATTGATGTTCCGCTCATTGTTCCGGAAGTCAATCCGGATGCAATCGAAGGTTTCAAAACACATAATATCATTGCCAATCCGAACTGTTCGACAGCCCAGCTTCTGGTTGCTCTAAAACCTCTGCATGATGCCGCAACCATCAAGCGCGTTGTTGTTTCAACCTATCAATCGGTTTCGGGTGCAGGCAAGGCAGGAATGGACGAGCTCTTCGAGCAATCCCGCGCGGTTTTCGTGGCTGACCCTATTACGGTGCGCAAATTCACCAAGCGTATTGCTTTCAACGTTATTCCCCATATCGACGTATTCATGGAAGACGGCTACACCAAAGAAGAATGGAAAATGGTTGCCGAAACCAAGAAAATGCTCGACCCGAAAATCAAACTTACAGCTACTGCCGTTCGTGTTCCGGTTTTCATCGGCCATGGCGAGGCCGTCAATGTCGAGTTTGAAAAACCCATCACAGCCGACGAAGCCCGCGAAATCCTTCGCAATGCTCCAGGCTGTCAGGTCGTCGACAAGCATGAAGATGGCGGTTACATGACACCTTATGAATCAGCCGGAGAAGACGATACATTTGTCAGCCGTATCCGCGAGGATATTACTGTTGAAAACGGTCTGTCTTTCTGGGTTGTTGCCGATAACTTGCGTAAAGGTGCAGCTTTGAATGCGGTGCAGATTGCCGAACTTCTGATCGCCCGCAATCTGATTACACCCAAAAAAGCTCAAGCGTAAAAGCTCAGTCAAAGCATATTTGACTTTACGAGCTTAAAAGCCGTTATAAAAAGATAAAAATGCCCCTGTCGGGATTTTCTCGCAGGGGTATTTATTTTCTTGAAAATATCATTCGATAAGCACAGCAGCTTTACTTGAGACAAGAACATAAAACAGGAATAGCCGCGTCATGGGGTTATGCTGACGCACAATGCCTATAAAGCCAATGAAACGCTTTCCGATGAGTGTTTCGGATATTTAAGGAAGCGGTTTTATTCTCTATAGTTGCTCTCCACCATCGCGAAGTTCAAAGCCCGCAATGAGGGTGATAATGGAAACGCGTTACCCGCAAGTTTTTTCAGAAGAAAATAAGCTTTTCCGGCCTTAATAAAAACGCGCGACGGTTTTTATGTTTATTTTCGCCGCGCCTTTCCGACCTTCCCCCACCTTTCCCGCATTCGCCTAGTTGTAAGGTTTTTTCCATTTTGTCGACTTTTTCCCCATTCTGCAGGCCCCCAAGCCAAATAAATGTTTCAATTCCGAAAACTTTAGTTTTCCCCGCACGATTTTTAAAACCCGGAATTTTCAAAATAACAACGCGATTGTCTGGCAAGAAAACTTGTAAGAAAAAGACATACGCAAAACAAAATACCAAGACATTACAGAAAACTCTGATCTGGCTTTAGAGACTGGTTTAATGCAGCAATAGTCTTCTCCCTGAAAAATCCCTGAATTTTTTTTGAAATGCGCAACCATTTTCAATAGTGAATGATAGATTTCGAAGAAAAACGCAAAAAGAGAAAATTCTAGCGACTCATAAAAAATGAAAACAGAGGGAAAAAGCGCTGGAAAACGCAATTTTTTGGCACCGGTTACATTGGAAAAATAATTTTAAAACCGTTTTAAATAACAAAAATGCTGCAAATCGGCCTTTTTTACCAAAAGATAGTTTTTTATCTTTGCAACATTCATGATTGTATATAAAACTAAATGAAGAAAACCATGCAGAAATACCGGTCAATCTTCCGGTAATATGTGGAGGCAAAAATGATACGTGCTGTTGCACAGGTTATATTAGATTGTGCCGGTTATATCACCGCACTTTTTATTCCTGAAGACGCAACGAATTTTGACTTCATCCGCATGGGCGTCGCACTAATGATGTTGATTTTTTTCTCGATTTTGTGCTGGTTGCTGCCCCAGCTTTTCCATAATGGCAAGCGATCTCACTGATACACGAAAAAAATATTTTCATTTAATTGATTTTTTATAAAAAAATCATCCTGCCACATGACTAATGTCTATTGAAAATGTTGCTTGGTTTTTATACCACTTCCGGTAAAACTGATCGGCATATTGGTTAGAAAATCTTGGGCCCTGTTAGAACCGGCATTCAGAATTTTTAAAACCAATGAATGAACGGAAATTTTTCAGCCTATGTTTTGAGATGAAACATTCTGAAAATTAACATGAAGGGTTTCAATAATGTTTCTTGATAAGATCAAAAGACGTACAGTTCTCGGGCTTGCTTTTTCTTTTGCCACTTTCGCAAGTGTTTCAGCTTTTGCACCGGTTCTCGCTCATGCCGAAGATAAAACAAGTATCAAGCTTGGAACAATGGAAGGTGAAGAATCAGAAGTTTGGAAAGTTGCTGTTCAGGAAGCCAAAAAACAGGGCCTCAACATTGATCTTGTTTTTTTCTCCGATTACGCCTTGCCGAATGAAGCCGTCAATGCCGGTGATATTGACGCAAATTCATTCCAACATAAACCCTATCTTGATGCACAAATCGAACAGCGCGGTTACAAGCTTTCGGTCGTGGGCTACACAGTGCTTTTCCCGATGGGCGTCTATTCCCACAAAATCAAAGATCTGAAAGAGCTTCGTGATGGTGCTGTTGTCGGTGTTCCCAACGACCCGTCAAATGGCGGTCGCGCCTTGCGGCTGTTGAACGATATGGGTTTTATCAAGCTCAAAGACCCGAACAATGTTCTTGCCTCGAAACTTGATATTGTCGAAAACCCCAAAAAACTCGAAATTCGCGAGCTTGATGCCGGTATGCTCGGTCGTGCCATTGATGATTTCGACATTGCCATTGTCAATACCAACTGGGCTTTGACCACTGGCCTCAAACCCGATAAAGATGCGATTGCTTGGGAAAAGTCCGAAAACAATCCCTATAACAATATTATTGTTGTCCGCACCGCCGATAAAGACGAGCCATGGGTGAAAAAACTTGTTGCTGCCTATAATTCGGAACCGGTTCGCGCAAAAATCAAGGAAGTGTTTGGCGTTACCGCCCAGCCATTATGGTAAATTCGAAAATGGGTTCAGCATCCGAACCAATCATATCACTTAAAAATATCAGCCGCCGTTTTTCCCAAACGGCGGCCGTTGACCATTTGTCGCTTGATATTGAAAAAGGCGAAATTCTTGGAATTATCGGGCGCAGCGGCGCCGGTAAATCCACGCTTATTCGCTGTCTCAATGGTCTTGAACGTGTTGATGAAGGACAAATCTTCTTTGAAGGCCATGACGTTTCGCATTTGAGCGAAAGCGAATGGGCGCCCTATCGCCAACGCATCAGCATGATTTTCCAGCATTTCAACCTGTTGTCATCGAAACGTGTGATCGACAATATCGCATTGCCGCTAAAGCTTGCCGGTGTGCCGAAAGAAAAACGCCGTGAACGGGCGATGGAACTTATCGAACTTGTGAGCCTCAAAGGGAAAGAACAACATTTTCCGGCCGAGCTTTCCGGTGGGCAAAAACAGCGCGTCGGCATTGCCAGAGCCTTGGCTGCAAATCCGAAAGTGCTCCTATCCGACGAGGCAACCTCGGCACTTGACCCGGAAACAACCCAATCCATTCTTGAATTGATTGCCGATATCAATAAAAGGCTCAACCTCACAGTGGTTCTGATTACGCATGAAATGGAAGTCGTAAGCTCCATTGCGAACCGCGTTGTTGTGCTGAACAAGGGAAAAATTGTCGAAGAAGGTCGGGTAAGAGATATTTTTGCTTCTCCCCAAGATGATACCACTATTGCGATGCTGCGCATTGTGACACCGCAATTACCGGCCGAATTTGCCAAAAGGTTGAAACCTGAAGGGGATGAAGCCGTAATCGAGCTCAATATTGCCGGCGACGTGGCAAGAGAGCCATTCCTGCACCTCATCGAATATGAAAGCGGATTGATCCCGCGCATTCTTCATGGCGGCATTGATACGATTCAGGGTGAACCGGTCGGACGTTTCTTTCTAGGCCTTCCGGCAAAAGACAAAGACAAACTTGACAAGGCGGTTTCCTGGCTTATCAAGCATGGACGCTATTGCGAGGTTCTCGGTTATGTATGATGTCCTTTCAAAAGAATTGCCGAAAGCAATTATAGACACCATCATCATGACGGTGAGTTCTTCGCTGATGGCGCTCATTCTGGGTCTGCCGATCGGGCTCATCCTCTATATGACAGCGAAAGGAAGCCTGTTTCCAAAGGAAAATCTCAACCGGTTACTGAGCTTCCTCGTCAATTGCGTGCGCGCCATTCCGTTTATCATTTTCGCTTTTTATCTTCTCCCCGTAACGCGCATCGTTGTCGGCACCGGTGTCGGCATCAAATCTGTTATCTTTGTGCTGATATTATCGGCGACACCACTTTATGCGCGTTTGGCAGAACTGTCATTTCGCGGGGTTGACAAGGGACTTGTCGAAGCTATCCGCTCGATGGGCGCGTCACGCATGCAAATTGTTACCAATGTCATCGTACCGGAATCATTTTCAAGCCTTGTGACCGGCTTTACTGTGATGGTTATTTCAATTATCAGTGCAACGTCGCTTGCCGGTTTTCTGGGGGGTGGCGGTCTTGGTGACATGGCGATCCGCTATGGTTACCAGCGCTATAATCCGGAGATTATGAACATCGTTATCGGTGTTCTGATTATCATGAATCTGGTCGTGCAATCCTGTGGTGACCGGTTGGCCCGCAAGCTTGACCACTCGAAACGTTAGCCATTTCACCTCAAGGGGGAAACAATGATGAAAAATAATAAAAGCCGGATAACACATTTTGTGTCTGTGGCTCCAATTGCCACTTTAATTGCCACTTCCATGCTGCTTTCCGGCTGTGGCGGACGCGACGCACATCCGGTTGCTTTAACCAATCCGAACGACAGTGTCATGGATTGTGCAGGTATTTCACGAGAATTCCACGCCAATGAACGCCAGATTCAGGCAGTCATCCATGAGCGCACAAATGCACAAGGAAAGAATGTTGCATTGGGGGCAGCCGGTATTTTCTTCTTTCCTGCGTGGTTTTTCATGGATCCGAAATCGCCGGAAAGAGTGGAAATCGATGCATTGCGCAATCGTAACGGCGTGTTACAGGAAATCGCACGCACCAAAAACTGTGCTCCTATGCAATCGGAATTGACGGAAGCCTATAAGCAACTGGACAGCCAAAAAGCGGCCAAATCCCAAAAGAAATAAACGGAAAACAAATTGGTTAAAAATAAAAGGCCGGTTAGACCGGCTTTTTGTTTTTATTGCGCTCATATTTATTCATGATTGCCCATAATGGCTTGCTATCGGAATGCAGCAAAACGGGCAAAAGAACAAACACTGGCTTTATAAATAGCAATTCACTCTTTCCTGAAACGATGTCCAGTTTCATTATAGCTTAAAAACTTTCGCGTGCGCACATAAGTGCCGGAGACACACTTAAACGCGCAACTATCTGCCTTTCCGGTTTTCTCGCACTTATCCTGATTCGTTGCTTTCAAATTGTTTGACATGAAAGCGCTTTCATTAACAGAGCCCCTCGCAAGCTTTGATAAACAAGACAAATGCCTTTCGGCATAAAACCGGAAAGCACTGCCTTTTCCAAGGATGATTCCGGCCTTGCCCGATCATAAAAAGCCTTGTCCGATAAATTTTTTTGCAGTTTTCAAAACAGGCAAATTTCTTCTGTTAAAACACAATCATTCTTCGTTCGGCAAATCAGACGCTGTTATTCTATCTTCAACAAAGTGCGCATGTTAAAAAATCCGGTTTGCCCCTCGAAGTTTAATAGTCGTGGCGGTGTTTTTTAATGGCGTTTGCGCAATGCTTCTGCAAGAGCCGAACCGAAACTGCCCTCTTGAGAGACTAACTTTTTATTTTTCACCTGATGCGGATGATTACGTTGCGAATTTTCCGAAGAAGCAGTTTTTGCGCGACTATCCGGATTATCGAGATGTTTTTTCATGCTTAGCGAGATGCGTTTGCGTGCTGGATCAACATCAATCACTGTCACAGAAACAATATCTCCGGCTTTCACAACTTTATGCGGGTCACTCACATAAGTGTCTGCAAGTTGCGAAATATGGACAAGCCCGTCCTGATGCACGCCAATATCGACAAATGCGCCAAAATTGGCAACATTCGTCACGTTTCCTTCAAGTTTCATGCCCGGTTTGAGGTCTGAAATCTCGTCAACACCTTCCGCAAATGTTGCTGTTTTGAATTCCGGTCGTGGGTCACGGCCGGGTTTTTCCAATTCGCTCAAAATATCTTTAATGGTCGGCAAACCGAACCGCTCGTCAATAAATGTTTTCGGGTCGAGTTTTTTCAAAGCTGCGCTATCGCCCATCAAAGAACGCAAGTCACGGCCACATGCAGCAACAATCTTGCGTGCAACGCTATAGGCTTCCGGATGAACTGCCGAAGCATCAAGCGGTTCATCGCCATTCCGGATACGTAAGAAACCTGCACATTGCTCGAATGTTTTTGCCCCCAGTCGCGGTACCGACTTCAACCCGTTACGATTTTTGAATGGGCCATTTTCATCACGATAAGCAACAATTGCATCGGCCAATGATGCCCCCACCCCCGAAACACGGGCAAGCAGAGATGGCGAAGCGGTGTTAAGGTCAACGCCAACGGCATTCACAGCATCTTCGACAACACCATCTAAAGCCCGCATCAACTCGAACTGGTCGACATCATGCTGATATTGCCCGACACCGATAGATTTCGGTTCGATTTTAACCAATTCGGCAAGCGGGTCCTGCAAACGCCGTGCAATCGACACTGCCCCGCGTAGTGATACATCAAGATCGGGAAATTCGTTGGCTGCAAGTTCGGAAGCCGAATAGACAGAAGCACCGGCTTCCGAAACAATAACTTTTGTCGGACGGGGCGCTGGCATATATTTCAATAAATCGCCAACAAGTTTTTCTGTCTCGCGGCTTGCTGTGCCGTTGCCGATAGCGATGAGATCAACCTGATGTTTTTTAATGAGAGCGGCAAGCACCGCCTCTGCACCGCGAACATCATTTTTCGGCGGGAACGGATAGATAGTTGCGGTTTCCTTGAGTTTTCCGGTTTTATCGACCACTGCAACCTTGACACCGGTACGGATGCCCGGATCAAGCCCCATTGATGCTCTTTCGCCCGCCGGTGCAGCCAATAAAAGTGCTTTGAGATTACGGGCAAAAACAGAAATTGCTTCTTCATCGGCCCGCTCATGCAAATCGCGCATCAAATCAAGCGAAAGATGTAGAGATAGTTTTACCCGCCATGCCCATAAAGCGACAGTCACAAGAAAAATATCTCCGGGAAGCTGATTGCCGATTTTGTAGGCCTGTTTGATAAGCTTTATGACCGGTTTTTCGCCATTTGGAATATCTTCGTCAACTTCAATATCGACATTCAGGATTTCTTCGTTACGCCCGCGAAACATTGCCAATGCGCGATGGCTAGGCACAGTCGACCATTTTTCTCTATGGTCGAAATAATCGGAAAATTTCGCACCTTCCTGCTCTTTACCGGCAATAACCTTGGCATGGATAAAGGCGTGTGATTGCATATAGTGGCGTAAATTTCCGATGAGTTCGGCATTTTCCGCCATAGTTTCCGAAATAATATCACGAACACCGTCAAGAGCAGATTTGACATCGGAAATTTTGTCATTGATATAATCTTTGGCAAGAAGTTCCGGCTCTTCCTTGCGGTTTTTCAAAATTTCCTCGGCAAGCGGCAATAATCCGTTTTCTTTGGCAATTTCGGCACGGGTGCGCCGCTTCGGCTTGAACGGCAGATAAAGGTCTTCCAATTCGGCCTTTGAGCTTGCTTCCCTTAAAGATTCTTCCAGTTCCGGCGTAAGCTTGTTCTGCTCGCGAATTGCTTGAATAATCGCTTCGCGACGTGCTTCCATTTCACGAAGATAAATGAGCCGTTCCGACAACAGGCGCAATTGTCCATCATCAAGGCCGCCGGTTACTTCCTTGCGATAGCGGGCAATGAAGGGAATGGTTGCCCCCTCGTCAATGAGGCCGATGGCGGCAGCAACCTGAGATTGACTTGCCTTGATGTCGCCAGCAATTGTTTGGCAGATTGATTGCGCAATTGTCGTCATTCTATTTACCAGATTCTTTCAATTTCAAGGAGAGATTACGGATTGCAAACCGGAACGCAACCGCAATTCTTCCCCTTATAAAAATTAATCAAGCCCTTTTTAAACGGCCGGCTTCACCTTATGTTTAAATTTGCAGCCAATATGAAAGGGACTTTTCATGACATCACTTTTTGACCCGATCAAGGCAGGAGACCTTGTTCTAAAAAACCGCATTGCCATGGCGCCGCTGACACGCGCTCGCTCGCCCAATGCAACACCCAATGATTTGAATGTTATCTATTATCGCCAACGCTCGACCGCCGGCCTTATTGTCTCGGAGGGTACGGCCATTTCACAACAGGGACAAGGCAATATCGACGTTCCGGGCCTTTACGAGAAAGCCCAGCTTGCCGGTTGGAAAAAAGTAACCGATGCTGTTCATGAAGAAGGCGGCAAAATTGTTGCCCAGCTTTGGCACACGGGTCGTATTTCCCACAGTTCATTGCAACCTTCAGGCAAACCACCTGTCGCCCCCTCCGCCCTTCAGGCAAAAGCCCGAACCTATATTAAAGACAAGAATGGTCAGGGTGAATTTGTACAAACATCGACACCGCGTGCATTGGACGCATCGGAAATTCCCGGCATTATCGACGATTATCGCAAAGCTGCACGCAATGCTGTAGATATTGCCGGTTTTGACGGCGTGGAAATTCACTCGGCCAATGGCTATTTGCTTGACCAGTTCTTGCGCTCCGAATCGAACCACCGCACCGACGAATTTGGCGGGTCGATTGAAAATCGTTGCCGTTTCCCGCTGCTTGTTGCCGAAGCCGTTGCAAAAGAAATCGGCGGTGGCAGAACCGGTATCCGCATTTCTCCGGTGACACCTGCCAATGATGCCCATGATCCGGACCCGCAGCCGCTTTTTGATTTTTATGTCGATGCTTTGGCAGCCTATGAGCTTGCTTTCATCCACCTCATTGAAGGCGCAACGGGAGGCGACCGCAATTATACGGAAGCCGATTATGCCTTCGACTATAAGCGTTTGAAACACGTCTATCGCGATGCCGGTGGCAATGGTGCGTGGATGGTCAATAATGGCTATACCGCCGAAATGGCTGAAAAAGCTGTCGGGTCGGGCTATGCCGATATTGTATCTTTCGGCCGTCCGTTTATTGCCAATCCCGATCTTGTTCGCCGTATCAAAGAGCATGCTCCATGGAACGAGGTTGACCAGACAACACTCTATGGCGGCAATGAAAAAGGCTATACCGATTACCCGACTTTGGGCTGATTGGTTCAAGCCTTCCAATTAAAAAACCACCTGCACGAAGCAGGTGGTTTTATTTTTATTAAAAATTTATTCTCCGGCTTTCAGGCTGAAATATCGATAATGCCAGCTTCCCCGCTTTCTGAGCCGAATGCCAGCCGATAGCCTTTATCGTCCCAGGCCATAGTTGAAATGGCACCTTTTCCTGGACGGCGCAAAAGCACTTCTTTCGCATCGGCAAAGCGGATGAACAAAATCATGCCGTCATTAAAACCGGCAGCAACAATGTCTTCTTCCGGATGGCAGCACACACATGTGACCATGGCATCGGCACGGGTGCCGAGTTCAAGGGGTGCTTTTCCCATCGGTCCATCTTTGGCCTGAAACGGCCAGACAATGGCAGCCGGAGCGCCGGACGTGGCAAGCCACTTACCTTTGGCACTCCATGACCAACTCTTGACCTTTGCGGGATAGCCGCTCATGCGCAAATGCTGGTCATCACTCAACCGCCATCCATGCAAGGCATTTTCCTGCATCGACGAAATGACATAACGGCCATCGGGCGAAAATGTAACGGCAAAATGTGCGCCCTTCCATGTAAGGTCGGTGGGCTTTGTGTCAGCGCCGAGCCAATGCAATGTCACGCCATTATATCGTGCCACCGCAAATCTTAGCCCTTTTGGTGCAAAAGCAAGATCTTCAACACTGCGCTCGTGATCAAACTCCTGAAGCCTCTTGCCTCCATCGGCTCCCTTGCCGCCATCGGCCCATGCAGTGCGTGAAAAAGCAAAGGCGTAAGAATTGTCGGGACCGGCTGCAACCGAGGTGATCCACTTTTTTTCATGACGGGCAAGCTCGCTGCATTGAAGGTCACTCGTCGTGCGGCAAATCCGGCCGTCTTCACCGCCGGTAATAATCGATTTCTTGTCTTTGGCTAAAGCAACGGAGGCAATCCCTTGATGCGCCTCGACCACTTTTTGTTTTTCGCCAAGCAGGGTGATTTCACCATTTGCCGTCACAAAGACCGGCTGATCATCTAAAAACCCCGCCAACAGGCAATAGCTGTCGAGGTCACAATGTGCAATTGTCGGCATAGATTCCTCTCAAAACTCAGGCACAATTCTCGAAACCGGCTTTGAGCTTTTCGGCATCAAGTTTGCGGCCGATAAAGACCAGACGGCTTTCATGCTTTTCGCCTTCTTTCCAGGGTCTCTGGCTGTCGCCTTCCAAAATCATATGGACACCTTGCACAACATAACGGTCTTTATCGCCTTTGAAAGCGATAATGCCTTTAAGTCTTAAAATATCCGGCCCCTGTGTCTGGGTGATCTGCTGGATCCACGGGAAAAACTTGGCCGGATCAAGTTCGCCCGCGCGTAACGAAACCGATTTTACTGTCACATCATGAAGTGCTGCCCCATGGACATGCTCATCCCCGTCATGGTGGTGATGTTCGTGGTCGTGATGATGGTGGTGATGATCATGATCGTGATCATGGTCGCATTCTGGCCCGCAAACATGCTCTTCCTCTTCCTCGTCATGATCGAGAAAATGAGGGTCATTTTCAAGCGCACGGCTCAAATCGAACGCACCGCGATCAAGCACTTCGTTCAAATCGACATTGGAACGTTGGGTGCGAAAGATAACAGCAGCAGGATTGATTGCGCGTATTGTTGCTTCAACATCGGCAAGTTCCTGCGGGGTCACAAGATCGGTCTTGTTCAAAAGGACCACGTCGGCAAAGGCAATCTGGTCTTCTGCTTCACGACTGTCTTTCAACTCCAACGGCAAATGTTTTGCGTCGACGAGTGCCACAACAGCATCAAGTTGCGATTTTGCCCTGACATCATCATCCATAAAAAATGTCTGTGCAACAGGAACCGGATCGGCAAGACCGGTTGTTTCGATAATGATACCGTCAAACCGGCCGGGACGGCGCATCAAACCGTCAACAACACGGACAAGATCGCCGCGCACTGTGCAGCAGATACAACCATTATTCATCTCGTAAATTTCTTCGTCTGATTCGACAATCAGATCATTATCAATGCCGATCTCGCCGAATTCATTGACAATGACAGCATAATGCTTGCCATGATTTTCTGTCAAAATCCGGTTGAGAAGTGTGGTCTTTCCTGCCCCCAGATAACCGGTCAGAACAGTTACCGGAATTTTGCGGGGTGTTTTTTCAGTCTCGCTCATAGCATGACCTTTCAAATGACGGGAATTTTTACTGTTGTCGATATAGGCAATGTCGCTAACAATTTCTAGCTTTGGAAAAAGGCTTTCTAGGCGAGTTCGTCAATATCAAAAGCGAACATATCCTCAACAAGGCCGCTAAAACCTCCGATTGCGTGATCGAATATTGCTTTTCCTGCCTCTCTATTTGCGGCAAGTGCATTTCCTGAGGCCCCCAGTCTATTGATATCCGCCATTTTCCAGCCGAAGGGAAATGGCCCATAAGCCCTGAGATATTTGAATTTTTCTTGAAGCTCTTTTTGCCAATTGGAAAAATTTTGTGCTTTTTCCATATTGACGGTGTCGGGCGCAAGATAAAGCATAAGTGACGTTTCAATAAAGCCGGCATGAATATCAAGGGCTTTTTCCTCGACCGTCATCAAACCTTCCGGCAGACCAAACCGTCCCCAACTGGTAGCAACGGCAAGCATTTTGAAACGACAACGCAATTCGGTAATGACAATATTCATCAATGGCGAATTGCCACCATGAGCATTGAGGATGAGAATTTTTTTAATTCCTTTTTTATAGCAATCGGCACCAATCGAAATCCAACGTTCAATTGCTTCTGAATATCCCAATGTTTTTGTGAGCGGCCGTTCTTTATGTTCAATCGAATAGCCGATAGATTCAACCTTCAGTGGTGTCAGACGTTTCGAGTTGCTTGGAAACAAGGATGCAAGACGTTCAGCAAAAGCACCGGCAATGACAGCATCAGTCGTCGGCGGCAAATGAGGTCCATGATATTCATGGGCACCCAAAGGCAAAATTGCTATTATTTGATCGGTTTTATTCACTGTTTTAATCCTTATCGAATTATTTTTATTTGGTTATACACAGAATTTGTTCGCTTTACATGGTACAATAAAAATCACCATTTTGTGAAAATCAACGAATCAGATTGATATACTAGATGAGCGAATAGCTAATTCTTCTAAAAACGTCTTCGGGGAGACATAGATAAATGCTAGACAAAACTCAGATACCAGCGTTGGACATCTTTCAATCAACAGCAAGAATGATGAAAACTTTATTGGCTCGTCGTCTTTATGAATTCGGCTTATATGCTGGTCAAGATAGAATAATTTTGTTGTTGGCGATGAAAGACGGGCAATCGCCCGGAAGCCTGGCCAAACGCTTGGGCGTAAAACCTCCCACAGTAACAAAAACAATAGCACGTCTTCAGGAACAAGGTTTTGTTACCAAGCGCGGTTCACACAAAGACCAGCGCCAACTTCATGTTTTCCTGACAAAAGATGGCCATAAAATTGTTGACCTGATCGAAAGGGCGATTGCGGAGACAGAGAGGGAAGTAACAGGCGGTCTTGATGAACAAGAGCAGTTTACACTGCTCACACTCATGGACAGAATCCATAAAAATCTTGAGCAGCGGCAATCGCTTTTAACTGATATTTATATCGATGAACATGCGAGCATTATTTAAGAGCTGGCTTAGCACTTAAAATAACAGTTGAACTCAAGTAATTATCGAGATGTGGAAAAAAATTTCCGCCTCTTTTAAATGACCGATAAAATGACGAGGCGAATTTGCAAGAAAGATTCCATTTTCCCTTGCACTAATTAATTGTGCATTGAACAAAGCTGTTTAAAACGCCTATAGTTTTCTTTAAAACAGAAGTTTATCAATTAGTCCGGAAGCGTGACGACTTTCCTCGAACCAATCGAGGAAATTCCCGTTCTTCCGATTTGACGGTTTAAACGCTAAAATTTAATTCATGTTCGAGGGATGATGAGCATTGGCACAAAAAATTAAACTTTCCACAATTGCTGATGCGTTGAATGTTTCGACAGCCACCGTCTCGTTGGCACTGCGTGACAGCCCGCTGGTAGCAGATGATACACGTGAAAAAATCAAGGATTACGCCCGTAATATCGGCTATATTTATAATCGCCGTGCAGCAAGTTTGCGCACATCGCGCTCGGGCATTGTGGGGGTTGTTGTCCACGACATTATGAATCCGTTTTTTGCCGAAATATTGCGCTCGATTGAAACGGAACTCGACCGTTCACGGCAAACATTCATCCTCTCCAACCATTATGACCAATTGGACAAGCAACGCAATTTTCTGGAAACGCTTCTCCAGCTTGGTGCAGATGGCGTGATCATGTCACCGGCAATCGGCACCCCTGCAAAAGACATTGAAATGGCACAAAATAACGGTTTGCCTGTTGTCTTTGTTGCCCGCCATGTTGAAGGAGTGGACGTACCGGTTTTTCGCGGCGACGATACTTACGGCATTTCTCTTGCCACCAACCATCTTATCTCGCTCGGGCATAAATGCATCGCGATGGTTGGCGGTACCGACTATACCTCGACAGGCCATGACCGTTATGAAGGCTATCGCCATGCCATGCAACTTGCCGGACTTGAGGTCAAACCGGAATGGCGTCTTGAAGGACCGCGGACAAAACAGGCTGGCTTCGAGATAGCGCCGCAATTTCTGGCACTCAAAGATAAACCGACTGCCGCCGTCTGTTTCAATGACCTTGCCGCAATCGGCTTGATGAACGGAATTGCCCGTGCCGGCCTTATTGCGGGACGGGATATTTCTGTGACGGGCTATGATGATCTTGAAGAAGCTGAAATTGCCACCCCCTCACTCACAACAGTCTGGAACGGTCAGCGGGAAGTCGGAAGGCGTGCAGCGCGTGCGCTCCTTGACCTTTTAAACGGAATCGAAGTCAAGAATGGTCATGATCTCATTAAACCGGAACTGCGCATTCGCCAGTCAACCGGTCGCATGGCACCGCGAAAAGACTGAAAACTTTCAATATCTGATATCCTATTATTCCGGCATGGCAGGATGAATTTCGTTTGTTTGCGAGTATAGTATTTCTTTCCAAAAAACTCCGCTGTGTTTAGGCGCGATTGTTCAAGCACAATTCCGATGGAGAATTCGGGTGTAATAGCAGCAAAACTTCTTTCCGGGCAATGTACCAATTCTCTTCCGGTAAAGTTACGAATTTTTCTATTTTTAAAAGCTTCAGAAAAATCGCTCCCGCTTCATCAAAACGATTTTTTAAAAAATGTTACGACAAGAGCCGAACAAACAGCCATTGAAAAAATAAATAAATCTGGCCCTTCAAACGCAAACAAGGTTTTATAATTTGCCGGCCTGGCTTTCTTGCACGAAGGAATATTCTAGCTTTGGAACCTTTCTTCAATTTTTTCGAAATGCCTGTTCTTCAAGACGCCCGTTTTTCCAAACTGACTATTTTTTCAAGACACCGGTTTTTGAAGACGCCGATCTTTATGATGATGAACCGCCGCGCCGAATGCTTTGAATATCTTGTTTGATGGTATATCGCTTGTTGCCCAATATTCGGGATGCCATTGGACACCAAGTGCAAACTCTTTTGCATCCTTCACACTGACGGCTTCAATTGTGCCATCGGGCGCTGTTGCTTCGGCAACAAGACGCGGCGCCAGCTTGTTGATTCCCTGTTGGTGAACAGAATTCACCATGATTTCGCCCGTTCCTACAATGTTTGCAAGCAATGTATTCGCGCTCACATGAACCGGTTGCCTGATGGCAAATTTTTTGTCACTATCACTTTTATCATTCGCTCTGTGATCGAGTTTCCCCGGTATTTTTTGTAGCGCCGGTGAAAGTGTTCCGCCAAGAGCGACATTGAGTTCCTGTATGCCGCGACAAATGGCAAGAAGCGGCAAACCTTGCCTGATTGCCGCATCAATGAGGAAAAAAGATGTTTCGTCTCGGGCAAAATCGAATGGTTCATGGTCGGCGGTTGCCGTTTCACCATAACGCGCCGGATTTACATTGGATTTTGCGCCGGTGATGAGAACACCATCAACCACCGCAAGGATAGACTGGACATCGGCTCCGGCCCCAAGTGATGGCACGATAAGGGCGGCAACATCGGCCACTTTCGACGCGGCTTCAAGATATTGCTGAGGTGCACCATGCCAGACATAACCTTCAAAAGCTGGGCAATCGGCAGGTACCGCAATAAGCGGTTTTAAATGTTCAGCCATTTGTGTTCCCTTTTTATATTTTTAGGTCAATATTTGAGGAAAACCGGCTTTTGTCAAATGACCGGTTTTCATTGAGACCGGCACATTTGAAAAAGTTTTTCCCGGAACTATCCACGGTCAGAGAAGTGAAAAACGAAATTTTAGCAAAAGCACTGGAAATAATGTGGTTTTACCGTTACTACTAAATCGTTTCGATTTTTCTGAAATAATCCGGCATTGTGAATAGGTGGGGAGAAGAGACTGTTGATAGACAGCCTGTCTTCCCTGAAACTCAAGGAGATAACATTTGGGTCAAACAATTTTTGTTGCCAAAGAAACAGCCGAAGGGGAAACGCGCGTTGCCGCATCTCCGGAAACTGTCAAAAAGCTTATCAATCTCGGCTATGATGTGTCGGTCGAGAAAGGTGCCGGTCTCCAGTCCTTGATAAGTGACGAGGACTACAAGGAAGCCGGTGCAAAAATCGTTGGTGTAAACGAAGCTAATAAAGCCGACATCATTTTGAAATTGCGCCGTCCGGATGCCAAGGAAATATCCCTCTATAAAAAGGGTGCCAACCTTATCGGCATTCTCGATCCATTCGGTCACGAGGATGATGTCAAGGCCATGGCCAAAGCCGGACTAAATGCTTTTTCAATGGAATTCATGCCGCGCATTACGCGTGCGCAAGTCATGGATGTTCTGTCATCACAGGCAAATCTTGCCGGTTATCAGGCAGTGATTGATGCTGCCGAATATTACGACCGTGCCCTTCCCATGATGATGACCGCGGCAGGAACCGTTCCGGCTGCCAAGGTTTTCGTTATGGGCGCCGGCGTTGCCGGTCTTCAGGCAATTGCCACCGCACGACGGCTTGGTGCATCGGTTACAGCAAATGACGTCCGTCCTGCCGCAAAAGAACAGGTCGCTTCCCTTGGTGCAAAATTCATCGCCGTCGAGGATGATGAATTCAAAGCGGCTGAAACAGCTGGCGGCTATGCCAAGGAAATGTCGAAAGAATATCAGCAAAAGCAAGCGGTTTTGACTGCCGAGCATATTGCCAAACAGGATATTGTTATTACAACCGCTTTGATTCCCGGTCGTCCGGCACCACGGCTTATCACCAAGGATATGCTCAAAACCATGCGCCAGGGTTCGGTCGTAGTTGATCTTGCTGTTGAAAGAGGTGGCAATGTCGAAGGCGCCGTTGCCAACAAGGTTGTTGAAGTGGAAGGCGTTAAAATTATCGGCTTTACCAATGTTCCGGGCCGCATTGCCGCTACTGCTTCAAAGCTTTATGCGCGCAATCTTTATGCCTTTGTCGATATCATGACAAACAAGGAGACGAAGGCATTTACCATCGACCGGAATGACGAGCTTGTGAAAGCAACATTGCTTACTTTTGACGGTCATGTTGTTCATCCCCGCTTTGCAGAAGAATCGGAGAAAAAAGCCGCCGATAAAAAACCGTCTTTAGCAAAAAAAGCCGATGAAAAGGCTGAAAAACCGGCAAAGCACACATCCTCGAAATCTAAAGAAACAGCCGCAAAAGCGGATAAAAAACCAAATGAAAAAGGAGCCAAATAATGTCTAACGAGGCTCTCGACAAAGCCCTTCAAGGTCTCGATCAGGCCATTGCCGCTGTGCGCGAAGCTGGCGGCCAAATTTCCAATAATGCGGCTGAAGCCGTTCACAATGCGACAGGCGGTGTCATTGACCCGTTCATTTTCCAGTTTGCGATCTTCGTACTGGCAATTTTTGTCGGCTATTACGTTGTCTGGGCCGTCACGCCGGCTCTCCATACACCGCTCATGGCTGTTACCAACGCGATTTCTTCGGTTATCGTCGTTGGTGCGCTGCTTGCTGTCGGCCTTTCGGCTTCAGGTTTCGCAAGCACTTTCGGTTTCATCGCTTTGGTACTTGCAAGCGTCAATATTTTCGGCGGCTTTCTCGTTACCCAGCGCATGCTTGCCATGTACAAGAAAAAAGATAAGTGAGGCTTGAACCTATGAGTGTTAATTTTGCAGCCTTCCTTTATCTCGTCTCCGGTGTCCTGTTCATCATGGCACTGCGCGGACTTTCCCATCCGACAACCAGCCGGAAAGGCAATGCCTATGGCATGGTCGGCATGGCTGTTGCCATTATCACGACATTGCTGCTCGCCCGTCCAAGCTTTGGTGGCCTTGTCCTTATTATTATAGGTATTGCCATTGGTGGCGCTATCGGTGCCGTCATTGCCCGCCGCATTGCCATGACTGCAATGCCGCAACTTGTTGCCTCTTTCCATTCGCTTGTCGGCCTTGCTGCTGTTATGGTGGCTGCCGGTGCGCTTTATTCGCCGCATTCATTCGGTATCGGCGAAATCGGCTCCATTCATGGACGGGCACTTGTTGAAATGGCAATCGGTGTCGCAATCGGTGCGATAACCTTTACCGGTTCCATCATTGCATTCCTGAAACTTGATGGACGTATGTCCGGCAAACCGATCATTTTGCCGAACCGTCACTTGATCAATATTGTTCTTGCAGCGGCAATTGTTATCCTCATCGCAACGCTTGTCGGAACCGAAAGCCATCTGGTTTTCTGGCTTATTGTTCTTTTGTCGCTTGTTATCGGTGTTACATTGATTGTGCCGATCGGTGGCGCGGATATGCCGGTTGTTGTTTCCATGCTCAATTCCTATTCGGGATGGGCCGCCGCAGGTATCGGCTTCACGCTCGGAAATATGGCTTTGATCATCACCGGCGCGCTGGTTGGTTCATCGGGGGCTATTCTTTCCTACATTATGTGTAAAGGCATGAACCGCTCGTTCATTTCGGTGATACTCGGCGGATTTGGTGGTGAAACTGCCGGCCCTGCCGGAAATAATGAAGTTGAACGCCGTCCGGTCAAACAGGGTTCGGCTGACGACGCCGCATTCATTATGAAAAACGCCAACAAGGTCATTATCGTACCGGGATATGGTATGGCCGTTGCACAGGCCCAGCACGCATTGCGTGAAATGGCCGACAAGCTCAAGGAAAACGGTGTCGAAGTCAAATATGCCATTCATCCGGTTGCCGGTCGTATGCCCGGTCACATGAATGTGCTGCTTGCCGAAGCCAATGTGCCTTATGACGAAGTCTTCGAGCTTGACGATATCAATTCCGAATTTGCCGAAGCAGATGTTGCTTTTGTCATTGGTGCCAACGACGTAACCAACCCTGCCGCAAAATCGGATCCATCTTCGCCTATTTATGGCATGCCGATTCTCGATGTATCGAAAGCGGGAACAGTTCTGTTCCTGAAACGTGGTATGGGAACAGGCTATTCGGGCGTTGAAAACGAGCTGTTTTTCCGTGACAACACCATGATGCTTTTTGGCGATGCCAAAAAAATGGTCGAAAGCATTGTCAAAGCCATGGAATAATCCTTAAGATGCCGCCAACAAGGCGGCATTTTTTTTTAGAGGAACAATCATGGCAAGTTCAGCCGAACAGATGAGAGCGTGGCAAGGTCCGGCACTTTTGAGTTACGGTTATCGGCCATTTTTTCTGTTCGCTAGTATCTGGGCTGTATTCAGCCTGTTTATCTGGATTTTCCTTTTTTCCGGCAAAGATGTTCTGGCAATCGGGATCGACCCGTTTTCCTGGCATGCCCACAGCTTTCTCTTCGGTTATTTATGGGCTGTCATTGCCGGTTTTTTAATGACGGCCGTTCCCAATTGGACCGGACGATTGCCCATTGTCGGCTGGCCGCTTTTGGGCCTCGTATCCATATGGCTTATCGGGCGCATTGCCATGGTGCTTTCATCCGATTTGCCAGCGACTGTAACAGTCGGTCTTGATTTGCTGTTTCCGCTACTTTTCACCATCGCAATCGGGCGCGAAATTATATATGGAAAAAATTGGCGCAATCTCAAAGTGCTTATTCTGCTTGTTCTGCTTTTCTGTGCCAATCTGATTTTCGATTGTGAAGCTTTCAATGGCGTTTATGCTGCCGACGGCTATGGTGCACGTCTTGCTCTTGCCATTGCGGTTTTCCTCATTGCCATTATTGGTGGGCGAATTGTGCCAAGCTTTACGCGTAATTGGCTTGCCAAACGCGGGAACACAAAACTACCGGCTCCACACGGGCGCGTTGACCAGACCATCATGGTTTTTACGGCTATTTGCCTCGTTCTGTGGATTCTCTTTCCCGACACAAAATTGACCGCCCTATTGTGCGGCCTTTGTGGCATTGCCAATCTTTACCGGCTTCAACGTTGGCGTGGTTTGGCAACTTTGAAAGAACCGCTGGTTTTTGTACTTCATGTCGGCTTTTTGTTTATTCCATTAGGGTTTATCGCTTTGGCGCTCGGTACATTCGGAATTATTCCGGGAGGGCGCGCACCTGTACAGCATTTATGGATGGCCGGTGGCATCGGTATGATGACAATGGCCGTTATGACGCGCGCAAGTCTTGGTCACGCCGGTCGGCCACTTACAGTTTCCTGGCCGGTCGTACTGGTTTACCTTGCGCTGTTTCTATCGGTCTGGCTGCGGCTTTTTGCCGGCATTGCCAATAACAATCTGCCAACGCTTCACCTTGCCGGAACTTTATGGATTCTGGCTTTTTTGGGTTTCGTTGTGCTTTACTGGAATATCCTCACCAAACCACGCAAACCACGCGTTCCGAATTGAAGGTCATTATCGGGATAAGCAAAACGCAATTTCCCTTTAAAGGGTTTGCCTGATTGAACTTCAAAAGCTTTCACAGCCAAAATAACGGTCTGTCTCTATTTTTGGCTCCGAAATGCGAAGAGACGGGTTCCTATAGATATTTCATAAAACGATTATGTAGGGCTTCTTCTCGCCGTGATTTTCGTGAGCGCGCTTGTTGAAGAATGCCTTTTCGTTTGAGTCATGTTGACGGAATTTCTGTTTTTCCGGTTCTTAAACCGCCGCGTAAGTCTACTTTAAAAACCGCAGTAGCAGCTATAACCTCTCAGCGTGATAAACTTGTGGCGTGAAGAACAACACTTATTCTCGAACGCCCCCCGTTGTTCGCTTTTTCTTCCTTCTTGGCCTTTTTCATTCCAACGAGAATTTGAAACTATGGGAACCTCGGCTGCACAAATCATCGAAAGTAAAGCGACCAAACGGGAAAAATGCAGGTCTTTGATGTTGCGTGTCGTTGATAAAGAGAAGTCCGTCTTGTTGGCCAAGGCACATGAGAAATTCAGAGAGTGGATGACGGGTTATGCCTTTCCGTTTCCCCTTTTCGATGGTTGTTATCCGGCAACGTCACGCATCAAGGGCTTTAAAAATCACAATAGCATAGTCCCTTTCGACGAGAGACGTTGTCTGATGCAAAAAACAAACACTTGGCTTCACATTTGGCAAAAAATCGACTTTCTTGTTTGCCAAATACAAAGCCTTATCCAATGGTGGTTATAACTGTATTTTTATCGTTTATCAGCGGCGGTGTTTTAAAACTCCCGATCAGCCGTAAATGAGTTTGTCCTGTTTTTTACGTAAGCGTGCAATCCACTGGTCTTCATTGATTGCAACATTTTTTGCAGTAATCAATTCATTCTTCTTGATCGGTGCAGTAACTGTTGCCCCTTCAAGCAGACCACAGGGAATTGCCTCGTGCTTGCGCGCATCCTCGACTGTCATATTCCATGCGCGATAGGTATAAAGTCCGATAAAATCGAGCTTGTCACCAGGTTTCAAATCTTTTTTGGCAACAGCACACACTTCCGCAACCGGCCGATCGAGTGGGACCATATCGGCCTTTCCGTAGAGCATGACGCGTGCGCAGGTGAGCGGCACTTCCATAGCTGTGAGATGATAAGGACGATGGAATGTAAAATAAGGTCCTTCACCAATTTTCAGGTCTTCCATACGTTCCCAAACGCGCGGATGGCGCATTTCTGCAACCACAAAAACCCCCGGTGAAACGCCCCGCCCGATCGAATAGTCGACAACACCGGCTTTTGACAAAACGCCACCATCTTTTTCAGGAATGAGCACCTTATTTAACCGGTCGATATCGGCTTTTGGTCCATGCATTCCGGGGCAATCGGGAACAAGGCCGGTTGCGTTGGCAATGGCCGTCATTTCGACCATGGTTTTTGAACCATCAATGAATTCGACAAGCATACGCACATTCATATTGCGTTTTTGTGCCTCTTCTTCATAATGATCGGGAATTGCATCAAAATCGAGCGGGTTGTTTTTGCCTTTTCCGGCAGCAACAACATTATGCCCGAGTGCCGAAACAAATTCGATCAGTTCCATGCAGGAAGATGGCTCGTCACCGGCACCAAGTGTGTAGATAAGCCCGCGTTTTTCGGCCTCATGCTTAAGATAGGGACCAATTGTGACATCCGCTTCGACATTCATCATAACAACGTGCTTGTTATTTTGCAGCGTTTTATAGCCGATTTCCGCGCCTGCCTCGGGATAACCTGTCGCATCGACGATAACATCGACGAGCTCGTTTTTTAGCAACATATCAAGATCGTCGGTGGCGGCAATTTTTCCATCTTCAATTGCTGCTGTCATTTCCGACGCGTTGGAAACTTCTTTTGCATGTCCCGTTTCGTCATAGGCAATTTTTGCCGCATCAAGTACCCGTTCAGGTGTCCTTGTCGAAACCGCTGCAACCTCGATACCATCCATATGGGCGACGCCTGTTAAAAGGTCGGTCCCCATTTCCCCGCAACCGACAAGCCCTATGCGGATAGGCTTACCACTATCTTCGCGTTTTTTAAGGTCGCGGGCCAAACCGATAAGGGCTACATTGCTTGTCATTTCAAAAAATTCTCCGGTAAAAAACGATCATCCATCAACCCGACAAAATATTTCTATCATCGGGTTTTGCCACTCGTTCAGCGCATAATCTTTTCTTCAAAGGTCTAATAACAACGCTAAAGAATTGCAAGGCTCGTCATTGATTGACAATAAAGAACCGAGAGCAGAGAGCAGAGAGCAGAGAGCAGAGAGCAGAGAGCAGAGAGCAGAGAGCAGAGAGCAGAGAGCAGAATAACAAAACTCAACGTTTTCTAAACAAAAATTTGCGTGAAAATTATTTGCCCTGTATAAGCAGCTTGAATTCATGAACCAAGCGGTCTTTCGCCAATCAGAGGCGACCGCAAAAAATATTGATAAGGAAAAACACTCATGCCCGGCAAAGTGACTGTTGACGATATTCCCGCTTCAATCGGCAAAGAAGTAGGCGTTTCGAACTGGCGTACTGTCACACAGGAAATGATTAACCAGTTTGCCGATGCAACCGATGACCATCAATGGATTCATGTTGACGAAAAACGTGCCAAAGAAACGCCCTTTGGCGGCACAATTGCCCATGGTTTTCTAACCCTTTCACTGCTATCGACATTGGCTTATGAGGCCCTCCCCGAGCTTGAGGGAACAACAATGGGTATCAATTACGGTTTTGACAAAGTGCGTTTGATGAGCCCCGTCAAAAGCGGTGCAAAAGTTCGCGCCCATTTTGTTTTAAGCGATGCCGAAATTCGCCCGTCGGGCAGAATTGTTTTTCATTACGGTGTCACTCTTGAAATCGAAAATGTGAAAAAGCCGGCATTGACTGCCGACTGGATTACAATCGCCATGGTTCCGCCAAAGGCTTCGTAATTCTTGCGCAGTGCATATTTTGTCACATTGAGCGGCACATATTTGTAATTTTGACCAGCTCAGATTTGTAACTTTAAGCAGCGCATATCTGGCAGACCTGTTTTTATTTGAATGGGGCATTTCTTTTTCCCGTAAAAGAAAAGTAACGAGGCCCCTTCCGGCAACAGTGCTTTTACTGCCTTGCAAAATTCAAGCACTTCTGTCTCAACATGTTAAAATGGCTTTCCGTATTGCAATATCATTGACAAAAAAGGGTTTGATCAATCCGGTGACAGCGGGCATTTGCCAATATTTTCTTCTCCTTTTAGCGGCTTTTCTTGCTGATTTAGCCCTTTTCCGCTTCAACTCTATTGGACCGGATATAGTGTGGGCGGATCTATTGCTGCCGGATAAATTTTTAACAAAGGCGATTATTTTTCAACGATTCATTCCTCGAACCAAAACTGTAGAAGCGAGTCGGTTTTCATTCTATTCATTCTAGATCTGGTCAGCCCCGTTACAATTTTTATTTAAATATCTGCTATGGGGAGAATTATTAGAGCAATGACGACAATTTTAACGTCATTTTCGCGTTGTTTTGCCGGTTTTTATCGAAAAACGTGAATAGAAAAATAAAAAGACAGCTATTTTTTTAAAAAACACAGCTTTTGGAAAACCAATATAGACAAGCGAACTGTTTTTATGGTATTGGCACCACAATCATTTAAAACCTTGTCTGAAAAGGCTTGGTCGTTTTGGGGTATTCCCATTTAACAGAGACAGTAAAAACAAAGCAGGATTAAACGTGCAAGTACTCGTTCGCGATAATAATGTTGACCAGGCGCTCCGTGCGCTCAAAAAGAAAATGCAACGTGAAGGCATCTTCCGTGAAATGAAGATGCGCGGCCATTATGAAAAGCCGTCGGAAAAGCGTGCCCGTGAAAAGGCCGAGGCTGTTCGGCGTGCTCGTAAGTTGGCACGTAAGCGTGCACAACGTGAAGGTTTGGTGAGCGGGCGCGGTTCTGCTCATTGATATTCGGAATTTTGCTGAAATTTTTTGCCAGATTTGTAGAGTTTACTCTCGTATGGTTTAATTTATTTCGGGAAAGACCAATTTATGCGAAACTGAATTTCGCCTGACTTCAAGTGGAGATGCGCCGTGCATTTCCACTTTTTTGTTGTATCTAAGTCGTCAGACATGACGCATTTGACCCCGTGGAATTGTCTGTATCAGGATCGTGCCCGATGAAAAAATTGAAACTATCAGCAGTCTTTCTTTTTGCGGCTATCGCCTTGGCCGGTTGTACGTCTTCCAGCGGTGTTCTTGATCCTGAAGATGTTGCCCAGGGCTCGCATGAGAATATCTCTTCTCTGACAGCCGTTATTAAAGCCAATCCACGCGACCCTGACGGTTACAATGTGCGCGGCTCGGCTTATGGGCGCGCAGGTCGAAACAAAGAAGCCATTGCCGATTTTACGTCCGCTATAGCGCTCGACTCCAATTTCTATAAAGCCTATGCCAATCGTGCTTTGATTTATCGCAATACGGGAAATATGTCGGCTGCTATTGCCGATTATAACCGTGCTTTGGCAATCAACCCGAATTATGATGTTGCTTTGATCGGACGCGGCAATGTCTATCGTTTGAGTGGCAAGCTTGATCTTGCCTATAATGATTTCAACAGTGCCATTCAGGCCGGCACAACCGATGGACGTGCATGGCATAACCGCGCACTTATCGAACAGGCACGCGGTGACCAGCAACAGGCCATTGCCGATTTCGGTGCAGCCATGTCGCGTCAACCCAATGCGCCTGCCCCTTATAATGGACGTGGCCTCTCCTACGCAGCACTTGGCGACTGGGATAATGCTTTTGATGATTTCAACGCTGCCATACGATTGGATGGCAGTAATGCTGAAAGCTGGTCAAATCAGGCAATGGTTTATGAACATCGTGGCGACAAGAAAAAAGCTTATGCTTCCTATACAAAAGCCGTCAGTCTTGACCCGAGTTTCAAACCGGCAAGAGAAGGCCAAAGCCGTACCCGCGGCTAATCATCGCCCGCGTCTTATATCGAATAGACCTGTGGTTACATAAAATTCGAATAGGACTGTGGTTACATAAAATTCGCAAGTTTTAAAAAACCGAAAGCCCGAACAGGATTTGTTGCGGGCTTTCGTTTTTATTTATTGCCAAAATTTTCGCTTTTTTAAACGATGCCATCCGTTTTTGTGAGTGGCATCAACAAAACGAAACTTTCCTACATTCTGAAACGGAAAATTGCTGCAAGCGATTGGTAATTGGGAATATCACTCTTGCGAACGGCAAGTACATGACCGCCATTGGCAAGAACACGGCTTGCAATCTCGTCGACCACATTATAAGTATCCGGCCCCTCTTTGCCGAAACTGACGGCTCCAGTTGTTTCATCAACAGTCCCGTGAACCATTTCGTCCATATCGGCAAGCAATGTATCGATCTGACCGATCGTAGCTGCGCGGGCTGCAAGCGCAATATCTGTTGTGGTACGCCCTTCGGCCGTCAGATGCTCGAACCGCGAGCGAATATCGGCCACTTGCCGTTCATAATAACGGTCAAGAACAGGGCGAGCGAGATCCCCGATTTCTGTCGGATTTGCCCGATCAAGTCCGGCATTGACAATTTCTCCGATAAGGTTGTTGCCGCCATAGACCGAACGGAACGCATTGATCATTGCTTCATTTCCGCCAATAATCAAGGGAATATCCGGTCTTGTCAGATAACGACGCAAAGCTGAATCGATCAGACGGCAATATTGGGTCAACCGCACTGCACTATTGGAACTGATTCTCTCATTACTGGTGCCGACAGCGCTATTGATATCCTTGGGCATATCCGGCACTTTGACTTCGAATGGCTCGATATCACTTGCAATTTCGATAAGTCTTACTTTCGATTCTGAAATAGCCACCACATGAGCCGTATGGGCAAATGTAATCGAACGAAGAAGCGGGCTCAACATGAACCGGTCTGCAATTTCAACAAATGATTTCAAACGGTTGGCAAGCCGGAATGTCCAGATACGATCAGGGGTGGCCAGAACCGCGAGACTGCGTGCCTGTTTCAACCAGAACTCTTCATAATCGGAAAGTCCTGTCAGAAGCGTTTCCAAATTTGCCAGACGCCGTTTATCTGTAAGGGATTGGGATTGTGCCAATGCCTCCTTCACTTGATTGGCATACTCAATTTTACTGGCACCAATTTCGGATGTAATCGGTGTTGTCGGCAAGTATATTGATACACATGCATCGGCGCGCACCTCTCGTAATTTATTAAAATCCGTCATTGATGGAATATCGACATGCTGCATTGAGAATTCCCTTTCCTCTTTTGTTTACTCATTATTGATATGGGAACTCGACATGTCCAAAAACAAGACAATCAAGACTTTAATTTTACTTTTATTTGAAAATTACGATACTTTTCCGCATAAAATGTCTGTTCAATACGGAATTGGACGGTAGAATTCACTTGATGAAGCTTTTTTAAAGCAGCCTCTTATTTTGAATAAGTTCAATTTTCGCGCCGCAAAAACGGTTCAGAATTTTCAAAAAGAAAAACGGAATTTTTTGAACCCTGCTTTTTTAAAGCCGGTCTTGCCTGCCCACATGTTTATCAAGAGGCGGTCTAATCCGACCTTTTGACTGCGCACCAGTTTACCTCGCCTCTCATAATGTTGCAGAAAGGCCAAGTGTTGAGAAAAAGGCTAATAGGCGTATTCTAAGAAAACCGGATCGACAGACCCACCCCAAACCGAATGGAATTTCGATAATAGCCGTTCTGAATCACATTTTCCTGTCATTGCAACTTCGAAAAGCGGATCCAGAAAACGCGTTTCATCATCCCCATCGACGTTGACTTTTTTCCGGTTGGCAAGGCCTTTACGCGAAATATCCAGAGCCTGGCGGGCAAGCTCCAGAATGGTCGTATTCCGGAAAGGCGTCTTCAGTCCTTTGACCGGAACAAGATTGCGCATAGCAAGAACTTCTTCATAGCCCCAATCTTTTGTCATCTCATAGGCGCTATCAAGTGCTTCCTTGTCATAGAGGAGTCCTACCCAGAAAGCCGGCAATGCACAAATACGACGCCATGGACCGCCATCGGCACCACGCATTTCCAGAAAACGTTTGAGCCGCACTTCGGGAAACAATGTTGAAAGGTGATTGATCCAGTCGCCCATATTGGCGCGGTAATCGTCAACTTTTCCCTTTAGAGCACCGTCCATGAATTGGCGGAATGTTATGTCGGTGCAATCATGGTAATGCCCGTCGCGGACAATGAAATACATCGGAACATCAAGTGCCCATCTTGCGTAATCGGCAAAACCGAAATTTTCATTGAATACAAAGGGAAGAACACCCGAACGCCGGTTATCGGTGTCGCGCCATATTTCGGAACGCCATGACATAAAACCGTTGGGTTTTTCTTCCGTGAAGGGGGAAGTTGCAAAAAGCGCGGTGGCGATGGACTGCAATTTCATCGAAACCTGCATTTTGCGGCGCATATCGGTTTCCGACGAAAAGTCGAGATTGACCTGAATTGTGCAGGTGCGATACATCATATCAAGACCGTGCTTGCCCACTTTGGGCATATAGTTGGTCATAATATGGTAGCGCGATTTCGGCATTTGCGGCGTTTCATCAAGACGCCATTTGGGGCTGCCACCAAGGCCTAAAAAACCGATACCGAGAGGGGCGGCAATTTCCTTGACCTGCGCAAGATGGGCATTCACCTCACGGCAAGTCTGATGAATTGTTTTGAGTGGCGCGCCTGAAAGTTCAAATTGTCCGCCCGGCTCCAGTGAAATGGCGCCCGCCCCTGTTGGCTCAAGCAAACCGATAATTTTTCCTTCATCCAATATCGGTTCCCACCCGAGCATCGCTTGCATTCCCTCAAGCAGTGCACGAATACTTCTTTTCCCTTCATAAGGAACAGGGCGGTTACCCTCGACAAAAAATGGAAATTTTTCGTGTTCGGTGCCGATTCGCCATTTGTCAGGTTCTTTCGAGCCCGCAGCAAGATAATTTACCAGATCTTCAAAACCGTTGATTGTTGTTTCATCTTCAATATCGCGCGCCATAACTCACAATTTCCAATTTGTCTTGATTTTACTCATCATTGAACTGTTTTCATTGCTCTTTCAAGTACCGCCTGCCTCACATTCGGTTTTGCCCGTCGTCACGCCAATCTCCCAATGTCGCATTGATAACCGCAAGGGCGGCAACCGCCGCAGTATCCGCACGCAAAATTCTGGGCCCCAATGGAATAGCGTGAACAAAAGAACACTGTTTGAGTTGCAAGCGCTCCTCATCGCTAAAACCGCCTTCCGGCCCGATAAGAACAGCAATAGGAGCCGGTGGCAAGCTTCTCAGGATTTCAAGCGGATTTTGTGTTTCTGCTGCTTCATCGCAGAAGATGAGATAGCGCTCCTTTTGCCAATTATCCAAAAGTGCCGACAACGTAACCGGTGAGTGGTAAGAACTTATTGACAAAATGCCGCATTGCTCGCACGCTTCAATAATATTGGCATTTATGCGCTCTTCATTGAGGCGGGTCACTTGTGTGAAATGGGTCATAACCGGCTGTAAGACAGAAGCCCCCATTTCCACCGCCTTTTGTATCATATAGTCGAGGCGGGCATGTTTGAGCGGAGCAAAACAATAGATGAGATCGTCAGGTTCGGTCTGCTCGCGTTCTTTGGCGACAAGTTCGAGCACCACAATTTTCTTTTTGATTTCGTGAATTTTGGCGCGCCATTCGCCATCTTTTCCGTTGAATAGCAGAACTTCGCTTCCCTCTCTCATCCGCAAGACGTTTTTGAGATAATGCGACTGGGTTTCATTCAAATCCAATTTTTCGTGGAGTGACAAAGGTTCTTTAACAAAAAGCCTTTGTAATTTGTAATTGGCGCGCATCACTTCTAACTTTCCTGACAGTTCTTTTTTAAATTCGGTTTAAATTCGGGAATGGCCTGACGATGTCCTGTTTATCCACGCTTTATAAGCTTTATGAAATATCCGCCCAATTTGAACATTCAAGCCGGTTTTCTGGCAATTTTGAAAAATCAAGATCAACAATATCGCGTGCGTATCAAAATTCGTAGTCACTTTTTACAGAAAGGTGACTAGAAACTTTCTAAAAATAAAACTAAATATGAGAAGAAACTACCTTCTCTCAACGCTGTCAAATTGGTGATCTCGTAGGAAAGCAGCTTTATAGTGTTATTCCGGACAAAGGAGAATTGTCTTTTTGCCCGCTTATTGTGTTTGTTTGAAAATATATGACTGTTAGCGTAAAACAACCGACTGTATGGGATGTCGTATTCTCGTTAAAAACTATCGCAGCGGCGGGTTTGGCTCTCTATATCGCCTTTTTGTGTGATCTTCCCAACCCCTATTGGACAATTACAGCCGTCTATATTGTTGCGCATCCATTGTCGGGCGCTTTGACATCAAAAGCCTTTTATCGACTTCTCGGTACCGCAATCGGCGGTATGGCGACAGTCATTATTATACCGCATCTTATCCCCTCGCCGGAACTCACAACTTTGGGGCTCGCTCTCTGGCTTGGCGGTTGTTTGTTTGTCAGTGTATTGGATCGCAGCCCGCGCGCTTATGTTTCCATGCTTGCCGGCTATAGCGTCGGCATTATCGGATTTATGGTTGTTGACGCGCCGGAAACCGTTTTTGATTATTCGGCAAGTCGTGTTGAAGAAATCGGCGTCGGCATCATTTCTGCCGCGCTTGTCGGCCGCCTTGTTTTTCCCCGTCATGCAGGGCCGGTTCTTGCCGAGCGTATCGACAAATGGCTGAAAAACAGCGCCGACCTTGCCATTATGTATATTAAAGGACAAGGTAAAAGCGAAGACGCATTGCAAAGGCGCCAAAAACTCGCAATTGATGCTGTCGATTTGCGCGCTTTTACCACCCATGTCACTTACGACTCGTCGACATTGCCATCCACTGTTAATGCAATGCGTGTGTTACAAAGCCGCATGGTCTCGTTGTTGCCAATGGTGGCAAGCTGTAACGATCTCATCAACCAGCGCAACAAAATCCTCGACGAGCAATATGGCGGCAAGAGCAACAACACCAAACTTGACGAACTTGTCGAGGAAACATCTGCATGGTTACAAACCCATGAACCGATGAAGCCGGAAGGCATTGCCCGTATCAAAGCTTTGAAGCAATCCGTATTGGATGATATTGGCCGCTCGAAAGTGTGGCTTGATCTCGTTTCACGCAATCTGACATTGCGCCTTGTCGATATCATGGAAATCTATTCCGACTGTCTGCATTTGCGCAACGACATCGTCAACGGCACCCAACATAAATTGCGTTGGCACCGTTTCGATTTTTTAGGCGAAGTAAGATCGATTCACTACGATTTCGGCATAGCGTTTCTTTCAGCTTTTTCTGCAATCCTTGCCATTTTTATTACTGTTACGTTGTGGCGTATGACAGAATGGACGCAAGGCGCAACCGCTGCCATGATGACCGGTATTTTCAGCAGCCTTTTTGCAACGAAAGATGATCCTGTTCCTGCAATTCGCGGAATGCTCAAGCAAATTCTTCTTGTTCTTGTCATTGCCTTTGTTCTTCAATTCGGTCTTTTACCGCTTGTCGACGGCTATTTGCCGCTCATGCTTAGTCTGGCACTTGTGCTGATACCTGCCGGTGTCATGATGGCTATTCCGTCAAAATTTGCCATGGGCATGACAATGGCGGTAAACCTGCCCAATCTGTTATTGCTGCAATCCCGCTTGAGCGGCGATTTTTATAATTTCATCAATATCAACACGGCAATGATTCTGGGAATTATTGTCGCTGCTGCAACAGCTTCCATTGTCCGTTCTGTCGGAGCCGAATGGAGTGCATTTCGTCTCATTCGTGCAAGCTGGAACGACATTATCGAAGTGGCGGAAAGACCTACAGACACCAAAGCTTATAACGAACTTTTGCACCGCATGCTTTACCGCTATGGATTGATTGCTCCCCGTTATGCCCTGATACCGATTCATTCACCGGTTCGCCAGACCGACATTCTCAAAGATGTGCGTGTCGGGCTTGATACAATCGAACTGCAACACTTAAAAGAATCGCAAGGGCCGACCAATCGCCAAAATCTTGCCAATGTTCTGGAGGAACTGGCATTCTATTACCGGGTAAGAGTAAACAGCACCGATGTACCCGACGGCAAAGAATTGCTGGAAGCAATTGACACAACACTCGATTGGACACTGGCACTTCCTGATTCGGAAGATCACCAGAAGATTTCGTTTGCATTAACCGGTTTGCGGCAAAATTTGTTTGGTGATGCCGAACCTTACAAAGCAGTCTTGCCTCCAATCTTCAAAGGACATGACTCATGAACCCTGAGGTCGATATTTATGGTGTCTATATTCCGACAATCGGAATTCTGGCACTTGTCAGCTACTTTTTGAATGTTGCCCTCCAACGTTTCATCTTACGAAAAGGGCTGGAACGCTTTATCTGGCACCATGCGCTGTTTGCCGCAGCAACCTATTTCATCATTTTGAGTATTCTTTCTTTCATTGTAACGCGGATTTAACGGATATGAACAAGCTTATAGCCAATTCCGGTCGTATATTTTTCACCCTTGTCATGGCTCTGGTGGCCGGCCTCCTCCTCTGGCAGTTATGGAACTATTACATGAACGACCCATGGACGAGAGACGGTAAAATCAGTGCCGATGTTGTTCGTGTCGCGCCTGATGTTTCCGGTTTTGTAACCGAGGTCCATGTGGTTGATAACCAACAGGTCAAAAAGGGCGATGTTCTTTTCAAGATTGATCAGGCGCGTTTTTCTTTAGCTTATGAAGATGCTCAAGCGATGGTTGACAATGCAAAAGCTGCTCACGATCAGGCAAAACGCGATCTCGAACGCGACCAGAAACTTGATGACAAAACCATCACCCGCCAACAATTGGAAACGGCCGCTATGCAGGAATTACAAACTGCCGCCACTTTGCGTAAGGCAATCGTCCAGCTCGATACGGCAAAGCTTGACCTTGAACGCTCGACAGTTCGTGCTGCTGTCAATGGCAAACTGACCAATTTCTCGCTTCGACCTGGAGAATATGTCACGCAAGGTAAACCGGTCACCGCGCTTGTCGATTCCGATTCGTTTTATGCTTCCGGATATTTTGAAGAAAATAAACTCGACCGCATTCGCATCGGCAGTCGTGCAACGATCCACATTATGGGCTCAAGCACTGTATTAACGGGTGTTGTTGAAGGGTTTGCAGCCGGCATTGAAGACCGTGAACGCACGCAGACGACAAGTCTTCTTGCCAATGTTGCACCAACTTTCAACTGGGTTCGCCTAGCCCAACGTATACCGGTCCGTATCAAGCTTGATCCGGTTCCTGACAATATCCATCTGGTATCGGGGCGTACGATCAGTGTCGCTATTGAAGAAAAGAAGCAATAACCGGTTGATTTTCGTCAAGATTTTTCGTCACTTAACTGCAACAGATTTAACTTTTTTTTACTTTAATCATGAAAAAGGTCTGTCAAAGTGCTGTTCTTTCATTGTCGAAAAATAAACTTCGCTATATGACAACACACAATTTGATATTTACTAATCACATTTGATCGGAGAGATAAAATGTCAGCCAAGAGAGCCACTCTGGTGACTGTTGCAGCTCTTTTCACATTTATTCTTGTCGCTGCAGGTATTGGTTCGGTAGGTGCCGGAAATAACGAATTTATGACCAAAGATGGCTATGGTGTCCATAGCGCCACGCACCAATGACGAAATGAATTTCCGGAATAGATTATATCCGGATTATGAGAATTTGGAAAAGGGGCCTTCTGGCCCCTTCTTTTTTGATTTTGCTTTGTATGATTTTAACGTTTTACAGCTTTCCGTCTGTCCTTCGCCGCTTTTTGGCTTGTTCTTTTGACCCTTGGTTACTCCTTAATTGTTACGCTCTAGAGGCAGCTTTAACCTTGAAATGTCCATTAAGTCCATCAATCCGGTGAGCCCCATAAATCCATTTCAACTGTTCAAACAAACACCATTTCTTTCACTTAAAAAAAAGGCGTGGACGCGCGCGCTCAATGTGGAACGGATTTTTAAATAAAAGAGCTTTTTCCCCCTGTATTCCTATTACCCGAGCATTTCCGGACGAAAAGATAAACACAATAGCTTTTTCAAATCATTTTTATAAATAGACAAATATTGTCTCCAATAAATTATTTTCTTTTTCTAACAGATTTTTAAAAATTTTAAATATATATAAATTTTATTGTAAATATAGCGAAAAAATAAGTATAGTTACATGATATTCAAGAAACGACTACCGTTTTTATCCGGTATTTCGCTCAATTACTTATATTCTTCGTAAATATTCCACTCACCAAAATGACCGGTCTATCAGACTCCCAACACGATAGACCGCAAGCTTAATGCAAGCGCGGGCGCCCGCTGAATGTGATTAAAACCCTACATTGGCTCGGAAAAAGCGGAAACTTTGCCAAGTTCCCGCTCATTATTCGCCAAGTTCCCGCTCATCAATTGCCGCGCGTTACAAAACCGGCCGATTTTGATAATCGATTACCTCACCCTTGATATTCGGACGGATTTGGTCCCAAACGCCCGTCTGAACTGTCAAGCGAAGCTATTGCATCGTGATTGGCGGCAGTCAGCGAAAAATCGAAAATGGAAAAATTTTCTGCCATGCGTTCTGGTGATTGCGATTTCGGAATCGCAATGGTTCCCATTTCCATATGCCAACGCAAAATAATTTGTGCGACAGTCTTATGATGTTCATCGGCAATTTTTTTCAGTACCGGATCATCAAGAAATTGCCCGCGACCAAGTGGTGCCCAAGCTTCTGTCAAAATATTGTTCTTCTCATGGAAAATACGAAGCTGCTTCTGCTGGAAGTGCGGATGCAATTCAACCTGATTAATGGCCGGTGCCACGCCTGTTTCTTTAATGAGTCGTTCAAGGTCAACAATACGAAAATTACAAACACCGATTGAACGAACGCGGTTTTCCTGTTTGAGCCTGATCAACGCTTTCCATGTTTCAACAAAAAGATCACGCGCCGGAACCGGCCAATGAATAAGATAGAGATCAATTGCATTCACGCGCAGACGTTTGGCACTTTCATCGAAAGCCCGCATGGTTTTGTCATAGCCTTGATCGGTATTCGCAACCTTTGTCGTCAGGAAAATGTTTTTTCGTTCGATACCGGATTCGGCGATGCCACGCCCCACCCCTTCTTCATTCTCATAGACTTTCGCTGTATCAATATGCCGGTAACCCGTTTTAATAGCCTGTTTAACAGCATCCTTGGTATCATGGTCCGAAATATTCCAAACACCAAACCCCAGTTGCGGAATGAATAAACCATCATTCATTTTGAGCAAAGGAGCCGATATTTTTTGTGATAATTCTGGCATCTATTCTCCTCGATAATCCATTAAAAATAAATTGTTCCTTCTCCGGCTTTAACGGACAAGTCTATAACCCGACATATTATCAAAATATCATGTATAAAGACGATACTCTAAATCAAGTTCTACTTTTTCTATGATGCGCTTCAACAGGATTGAATGTCAATCAACTACATGGTGTCCTGTGTGTTAAAAAAAGTTTAAACCGAATTTTTCCAAGTAATAGATTCGATTTCAATCGATTAAATTTATTTAATAAAAGGATTTATTTGATTTTAAATTATTTTTTAAAAAAAACGGAAAGATTGATAAAGCCAAGTCTTTCCGGTTTCGGTGAAGTGTTTATCAATTTATGTCTGTAAAATGTTGTTCAATCGCGAAACAACCAGACATCTTCCGGTTTGATAATAATATAAACTTCACCTGTTTCGAGTTTTTCCGGACCACTCGCCTTCAACTCCAACTTCCCGTAATGAAGACGGTATTCCCAACGGTCGCCAAGATAAAGGCTGGCATCAAGATGCATGGGTATTGCGTCCGGAACCGGTTGTTGGCTAACCTTGATATGTTCAAGGCGAATAACGGCTTTGACAGGCTCTCCTATCTTCGCATCTTCGCCTTCCCGCAACATTCCGGTCAAAGACCAGTCTTCAGCGCCAAAAGTGATGAACGCATCGTTTTTTTGCAATATTTGTCCGTGCGCTATGTTGTTGGCGCCAAGAAATTCTGCAGCATAAAAACAATTCGGATTGGAATAAATTTCAATCGGACTACCATGTTGGACTATCCGTCCATTTTGTAACAAAAGGATACGGTCAGCCGCCGCAAGAGCTTCTGTCTGGTCATGGGTCACCAGAATTGCACATATATCAAGTTCAAGAATGAGCTTTCTTATCCAATAGCGTGCTTCTTCACGCAATTTCGCGTCTAGGTTGGACAATGGCTCATCAAGCAACAAGACACGCGGTTCATAGACAACGGCTCTGCAAATTGAAACACGTTGTTGTTGGCCTCCGGAAAGCTCGCTTGGATAACGGTCGGCGAGATGGGAAAGCCCCATTGTTTCAAGGATACGGTCAACGCGATTTTTTATTTCTGCGGCGTCAACGTGACGTAATTTCAAACCATAGGCGACATTTTCACGCACTGTCCGATGCGGCCATAAAGCGTAAGACTGGAAAACAAGCCCGATATCGCGTTGTTCGGGAGGAAGCTGGATATTGGTTTCACTGTCACGGGCAATTTTATCGCCAATTGTGATGCGCCCGACTTCCGGATTTTCCAGTCCTGCTATCGAGCGCAGAAGCGTTGTTTTTCCGGAACCGGAACCGCCAAGCAAAGCTACGATCGAGCCACGTTCGGCAGTAAAATTGACCCCTTTTAAAATTTGCAAACCACCAAGCCACTTTTCGAGGTTTTCTACAACGAGTTCGACATTATGTTCATTATTCATTGATTTTTGCTCCCAATTTCAGGGCTAGAGCCAAAGCAGAGGCAGTCAGGATGACACTGACAAAAGCCAGTGCAGCAATTGTATCCATGGCGCCGGTTTCAAATTGTTGGACAATGAGCGAACCGATCACACCTGTATTCGAGCTCATCAGATAAACGCCGGTCGCATAATCGCGCAAAAACAGGATCATGATGAGCGCCCATGCACCGGTTAGTCCGGGGCGCACCAAGGGCACAACAATATCGCGCCATGTTTTGCCGATGGTCGCACCGCTTACTCTGGCTGCTTCTTCGAGTTCGGGGGAAACTTGTAAGAGCGTGCCTTGTAACAAGCGCAAGCCATAGGCAAGTCCCACAACAATATAAGCAATGAGAAGCGAGAAAAGTGTCGGCCTTAACGGCGTCAAAAAGGGTACAAAAAGGAAAACCCAATAAACCGCAAGACCAATAATAAGACCGGGTAAAGCACGTGGTAGCAACACAATATAGTCAAGCAACCAGCCGCTGAAGCCATAATTGCGATGTCCTGCCAGCCCGATAAGCAGATAGATAAAGACTGCAACGAGAGCACCGAATACACCCAGAATAACTGTATTGATGATACCGGTAGAAAGATTGCGCACCTCAATCAAACGGGAGAAATTCGACAGTGTTAAATGGTCGAATACGTTGACACCTTGTCCCCACGCACTGACAAAAGCGCGTAACGCGATGCCGCCGATAGGGATGATAACTGCAATGAACAACCAGAGTGCTATGATCGACAAAGCAATAATCTGGCCTTTGGCTCCCAATTTCAAAGGTGTCGCTCTTGCCCCTTTACCACCCAAGGCGGCATAACGGCGACTGGCTTTGAGAATTTTGCGTTGCGCAAAAATGAGCGGAAGGGTCAAGACAATTAGCACCATGGCAACGACAGCCATAAGTTGATAGGTCGGCGCACCGAATAATGTTGTCAACTTGTAGATATATGTTGTCAGCACCAGTATACCGTTCGGGTCTCCGAGCACAAGCGGGATGCCGAATTGTTCAAACCCCAGTAACAGATTGAGCGCTGCCGAAAAGACCAGAGCCGGTAACACCATAGGAAGTGTTACATCACGGGAAACGCGAAAAATAGTTGCGCCTGTGGTTCTTGCCGCCTCTTCCAGATCCGACGGTAGATTGTGCATAGAAGCACTCACATAAAGATAAACATAAGGCACATGACTTAAGGCAGTCACCAGAATGATTCCGCCAACCGAATTCATATTCCAGGGAACAAAGCCGAATATTTTGGAAATGAATATGCTGATGAAGCCGGACGGCCCAAGTGCCACTGTGTAGCCGAAAGCCAGCACGATCGAGGAAATAAACATTGGTACCAAAACAAGGATTTCCAATGTCTTGCGGAATTTCAAATCGGTGCGCGCTAGAAGAAATGCAAGAATTCCCCCTGTCGGTACCGAAATAACAACCATACCGAGCGAAATGATAATTGTTGTTATCAATGCGCGGTAAAAATCATAGTCTGTCAGGACAAAACGATAGGCATCCAGACTGAATGCAACATTAGAGATAAAAAAGGCATCGTCGAGAAAACTCTGATAAACAATAAGCCCGACCGGAGAGAGAACCATGATTGCAAGAAGGAAAATGACCGTTGTGCGGTAGATCACCGCATCGGCACGCAATCTTTGCCAGGAAAATCGCCTCGGTGGAGGAGCACTATTCTGTTCCATTTTTATTTTCCGATAATCATTATTCAAAAAAAGAGTGAAATGTGTTGAAGCCGCTAAGTACAGGGCGCAAATCCTGTCTCTCCGACTCGGATAAGCTGGAGCGCTTTTTGCGTTGCCATTAACGGCAATGGATTGCTTGAAATCGCGAGGGAGCGGTGGCAGTCAACCGGTTGAACCGTTCAATGAGGACCGTCCGTCGCCCGATTTTCAAGAAAGCTCATTATTTCGTGTATTGATTCCACTCGCGAAAAAACTTGATGCGGTTTTGTGGCTTGAGGTTGGATAAAAGCCGGTCATCAAGTGCAATAGGTTTGAGATTTCCTCCCACCATTGCCGTCAATGAATCAAGATCAAGTCCACCTTCAATATCGGTTCTGACCGAGGGTAATCCGTGTTTGGATAATGCTGTCTGCCCTTCTTTTGATAACATAAAATCCATGAAGAGGCGTGCAGCATTGGGGTGAGGTGCACCACGCGGTATGACCGCCGGACGCGAGAACGCAGCCGTATAATCCTGACCGAAAGCAACGCCAAGATTGGGGGTGGTCTTTACCCAGTCGAGCGCATAAGAACCGATGACATTGATTGCCATGACATTTTCGCCGGAGACAACAGTCTCACGCATTGTTCCTGTTGCTGTATAGGATTTGACTTTGACAGCCCCCATTGCCTTTGCCAATTCCCAAAAATTGTCGCTAGAAGCAGCATCATTGGTTTGCATTAAAAAACCGATACCGCTTTTTTCCGGATCAAATGTGGCAACTTTACCTTTCAGCTCGTCGACATGCGATTTCATATAGTCAATAAGGCCGGCGCGCGTCTTGGGAAATGCCTCATCAGGAAACGCCTTGGTATTGTAAATGACACCGATTGGCTCGACAGTTGTCGCATAGACGCTATCCTTGTAGCTTGCCCAATCGGGAATGTTTTTCTTCTCCGGAGATAGATAGGTTTCGACATATCCTTCGGATGCAAGCTTCAACTGCAAATCCATCGCCGAGCTCCAGACAATGTCGGCTCCCATCTGCTTGGCTTCCGCTTCGGCGACTGTACGACTATAGGCATTATTGGTTCCCATGTCGGTAAAATCGACTTCTATCGAATATTTCTTTTTGAATGCGTCGATAAGCTCTTTTGCCAATTCCTCATCAGTGGTGGAATAAAGTGAGAGACGACCTTCGCTCTTGGCTTTAGTTATGATGTCGGAATAGTTTGACGGGTACCCTTGCGGCAAATCTTCACTTGCTGCCGGCAATGTATCAATGATTACCAGCCCCAAAAAACCGAATAGAATAGATTTGAATTTCATGCGTTTTCTCCTCCACAAGATAAAACACCGGCGCAAAACGGACGTTTTATTTTTCCGGTCAACCATGATTTCCTCATAAAATGGGCGACCGTTTTTTTAGCATGGCACAGAAAGCTGACAGGAAGCTGTCAAGAAAACTATTTTTGACATAACCCCTTACTTATGGCTCTATAGATAAATAGAGGAGAAATAGAATAAAACGGTCTTCCTATATGGAGGGGGGGGAAGAATGATGAATATTCTTCTTGTCGAAGACAATCAAGACTTGGGCGAAGCCGTTGCAGCGAGGCTCAAACAGCTTGGCCATAGTGTGATATGGTTACAAGACGGTGATGATGTTGTTGCGACAATGCCGCTTTATCACTTCGATGCATTGGTGCTCGACCTCATGCTCCCCAATAAAAGCGGTCTTGAAATTATCCGCCATTTACGTGGCCATGGGTCGACCCTTCCAATTGTTGTTATCACCGCGCGTTCGGAAATTGACGATAAGGTAAGCCTGTTCGATTTGGGGGCAGATGATTATCTGGTAAAGCCATTTGATGTACGCGAACTTGTTGCGCGTTTGACCGCAACAATCCGCCGGACAAACGGTATTGCCAGCAATACCGTTCATATCGGCAATGCCAGTATTGATATGACCGCCCACAAGCTTGTTATTGGTGGTGAAATTGTCGAATGTAACAGGCGCGAATTCAGTTTGTTACAAATTCTTGTTCACCATCTCGATAAAGCGGTTGCCAAAGAAATATTGATGAACCGCCTTTTCGATATTGATGATGAAGTGTCTTTCAACGCTCTTGAAGTCTATATTTCACGGCTAAGGCGAAAACTTCGCAAAGCCGATATTGAAATCTCCACTCTGCGGGGCTTCGGTTATCGGGTGCAGACTAAAAATGCCCCGTCTAATTAGCCGACTTATATTTTTGTTTGTGATTGTTGTTTTGGTCGTTTTGGCGAGAAACGCGACGATCAATCATTATCCCGCACCAAACAGGGTGAGATCGGCAGAAACCTTCAATATTTACGGGACAACGGATGCCTTATTGTTTCAGGAGTTCATCAAAGAATTCAAAAAACTTCACCCCGATATTCCGGTTCGATATAAAGAACTAGAAAGCGGTGAAATTTTTCACGGTGTCATCCATGACAATTTGACACCGCCGCCTGATCTTATCATTTCCTCGGCTGTCGATTTGCAAATAAAACTCGCCAATGACGGTTATGCAGCCGATTATTTTTCACCTTATTTGCAACAATTGCCGGATTGGGCGCAGTGGCATAACGAGGTTATCGGTTTTACCTTTGAACCGGCTGTTATTGCCTATAACCGGAAACTTGTCGGTTCTATTGACGTTCCCACGACCCATCTCGGCCTTGCCAAATTGATAGAGGAAAACAAACAACATCTTTATGGAAAAATCGGAACCTATAATATTGCGACATCAGGTGTCGGTTATGTATTGGCAACACAAGACGAATTCATTTCGTCAAACTTTTGGCGGCTGACAAATGCTTTGGCAAGCGGAAAGGCAAAACTGAGTGCTTCATCTCCCGAAGTTCTTGATGCTCTCGAAAAGGGCGACATCATCATTGCCTATAATCTTCTGGGGTCCTATGCTTTTGCCCGCGCTTTGACAAATCCCGATATAGTGGTTGTCATTCCAAGCGATTATGCTTTGGTTATAGCGCGGTCTGCGCTTATCCCGCGCCATTCGACAGAACCCGAAATTGCCAAAGAATTTATCGACTTCCTGTTGTCCCCCGATGGTCAGAAAATTGCCGCCGGAAACACCGGTTTCGGCGCGATAATGCCTGGCATAGAAGGCCAATTCAGCATTTCTTCAATTATGAAAAACACGCACGGAACAGTGCAGCCGATTGCCATGACGCCGGCTTTATTGGTCAATTATGACGAGCAAAAACGCGGGCAGTTTTTACGTGTCTGGCTTGATATTATTAATGGCAATACAACTACCAGAGATACTCTGAACAGCCGCGAAACAACATCCGACGGGGGAAAGAAGTGAAATCACATTTTTCCTTGCGCAGAAGGATTTTTCTGATTGCATTGTCGCTAATGTTGTTAACGGGCGGCATTATTCTTTATTTTACCCAAAACAGTATCGAACACGCAACCGAAAGCGCCTATGACCGGCTGCTCCTTGCATCTGCCCGCACAATTGCCAATGCCGTGCAAACCGAAAAAGGCAAAGTCGCCGTAGAAATTCCCGGAGCAGCATTTTCGATGTTTCCGGGTGACGATCGTATATTTTACGTCATCCGCGACGCTGACGGACATTATGTAACCGGTTATGAAAATTTCGACACCGGTATGGAGCTTGCGAAGAAGACCGGTGGCACTTTCCAAACCACATTCTTTAATAATGAACCGGTGAGACTGGTCACTGTTGGCCGCCTGATTGCTGCCGGAAATAAAACCGGATGGGTGACAATTCGCGTCGGTCAAACCCGACGTGAACAACAATCATTGAAAAACAGTATTTTATATCACGAAACGATAGCCGTTGTGGCACTCATGTTTGTTGCATTGTGTACAATTTGGCTTGCAATCGGTTTGACCTTTTTTCCTTTAAAAAAGCTTGAAAATGAATTGCAAAGCCGTTCTTTTTCCGACCTTTCACCCTTGGAAAGCCCCTCGCCGAATGAAGTCAATACACTGGTCATTGCGCTCAATGTCTTTATGGAAAGATTGAAACTTGCTTCCGAACGTATGCGAACATTGGTTGCCGATGCCGCCCATCAAATCCGCACACCGTTAGCCTCGCTTTTGTCGCAAATTGAGGTCGCCATTCATGAGCGTAATGAATCGAAACACCATGAACAACTGCTCAAGGTTGAAAGAAGTGCTATTCAGGCAAGCCGGCTTGTAAACCAGTTATTGATGGATGCCACAATTGCCCATCGTCTGGAACAAAAATCGGATAGTCCGATCAATATCGAAAACCTGCTTGATGATGTTATAAACCGCATCCAATCGTTAGAACAGGAACGTATAGATATCAAGGCTGACACTTCGATAAAATCTGCAGTCATGATTGGCGACCGTATTGCCTTGAGAGAAATGTTACACAACCTTGTCGACAATGCGCTCAGATATACGGATGGCGATGTCACCATAGCCCCGACTGTCAATGACAACCGGTTATCAATCAGAATTATCGATTCCGGCCCCGGTATCAAAAAAAGCGAGCGGGAAATCGTTTTTCAGCGTTTCCAGCGCGGCAGTACAGCCGGAAAATCCATCGGTTCGGGCTTAGGGCTTGCCATTGCACTTCAGGTTGTCAAAGCACATGGCGGCACGATAAAGTTTGAAGACATCGATCATCCCACCGGTTTTTGTGTCGAAATCGAATTTCCACTCGCTTCCTCTTGATCTGTCGGGAGCTTCCAAGCCTGATTTCAAAAAGCTCTAATAATCAATTCAAATTCGAAAATATCGCACCAATCCGATTATTTTCTGCCGAAGCCATTTTTCCGGCAAAATCATTTATCCGGTTGCGACAGAGAGCCTATAACAAAGCTGATATAAACGCCCGCAAAAATGACACGCGCCAATATTTCTCAAAGGATCTTATTTCTGAAAGAATCTTTATGGCAATTATCAAATTGCACATATTGCCGGTGACAATCGGCAAGTTTTATAAATACCGGAATTCTTAAAGCCGGTTTTCCGTGACAAACCGTTAAAGCCTGCCCCAAACAATCATTAAATCGAGAATTTTTGGAAAACTGCCGCCAAGACTTAGCTAAGCTTCGTCAAAAGCCCGAATGAGCTTCTCATGCTACTCCGGTCAATCTTTTCGTCCAGTCTTCGATCTGGTGACTGTCCAGTCTTTTTTGTGCAAGAGATCGCCAGCTCGGCGATAATTCTTCAAGGGACGCAATTTGTGATAATTCATCATAATCATTGCGTGTCACATAAAAAGCCTTCCATATGCGATGGATAGTCCAATCTTCGTGACGTCGTTCGAGAAGTTCAAGCTCGTCTTGCAGAGTGACTTCACCCTCCTCTAAAACACGATAATACCAGCCTGTTCGCCCGCTCTTTTGTGTGCGCAGTGACATATCGGCTATACCGAACCTTACATTGAGCCGAAAACACGGTTGTCTTCCTTGCGAAACCTCAATGATTGCCTTGCCTAACCGGAATATATCGCCAACTGCGATATTTTTTTCACTCACACCTGACGTTGAAAGGTTTTCTCCAAAGGCAGTCGGCGTGTCAAACACCGCTTTATGCCCCAGTTCTTTTTTCCAGAAAGCATAATGGTCGAAATCATAATGGTGGACTGCCTTTTCCGGTCCGCCATGATGTTTCTTGTCTGCCTGCTCATCACCGATAAAGCCGGTTTTGGTGAGTAAAAGCGGCCTATCGACCGGTTTTTTGTCAATTCCGCTTTGTAAGTTGTCAGGCCCGATAGACTTGATTGGTCCGACAGAGAGTGCCAAAAGTTGTACCATTTTTTTAACCCCGCCAATTCCGTAAAACAGCCTTTTAACAAGCCCGATAGTGCGGTTTATTGATCTTCATCGATTTCGTCATCTTTTTTAAGATCAATCCCGTTATCAGGAAAATCATTTCCCGATAACAAGAAATTCAGAGGTTTAATCAAACTATTTGAAACACAAGTGACATCCTGACACGCCTTATCGGAACGGGGAACTTTTTCAAGTACCGAATGAAGCTTGATCTGATAGCCCTTTTTCCTAACCTCGTCATTTTGCAGATCGGCTTTTCCTTTTGCCAGAAGTCGCCAATTGCCGATAGACATAGAAGATTTGTTAATAAGCAGATTTTCATCGGTAATTTCTGACTCGATATCCCAGCGGTCAAAACCGGTGGAAACATTATCGGATTTTTCTATGTGGGTTTTATCGTCAGAGCTTACGGCTGTCCGGATCGAATGAATGTCATAACCTTTAAGCGTGCCCGATGACATATTCAATGTCAAATGCCCTTGCATTTTGGAAAGTACGTCCGGCCAACGGGTGAAGGGCGCATGCATTGTCAATATGAAACCGGTTTTAGCAATAACCGGAAGGGGGCGCTCAAAAGCTTGTGCTATTGACTGGAGATCAAGCGAGTTTCCCGATATGCGTCCTTCAATACTGGCTTTATCATTTTCGCGACTGATCTGGATATTTGATTGTATGGCCCCGCCGAAAGCATTGGCATTGCCTAGATCGAATATGCCTTTTCCATTTCTGATCTGGATAGCGGCTGCAAGATTATTGAGAGTGACATTGCCGAGTTTTGCTTCTGGTGCAGACATCCGTATATCAAGGCCAATGCGGTCTAGAACCGAAAGATCAAGAAATTCGTTTTTCTCTTCATCGGGAAAAAACGTCGCAATCAATGTATCAAGATTGAGCCTATCGAAAGCAAGAGATCCACTGACAAGCGGCAAGTCGTCCTGATAGCCGGTGGCCAAAGCGCCACGTGCATTGTCCTTGTCAAAACTGAAAATAACATTATTGAATTGCATATGTCCGGGTTGGGCAGAAAAATCCGATTCCCAAACCAGCGGGGCCTTCAAACCCTGTCCCAACAATTGGTGATAGCCCAACCAATCCAGAGTTTTGTTCCAGCCTGGAGAGCGGGCAGAAAGCCTGCCGTCGAAAATATAATTATCCGAAAGCCGCCCCTTTCCTTCAAAAGTAATACCGCCACTTAAAGAATTGAGACTGGCTCTGAGATCACTTGTACCGCCGGACAACAATATCAGCGCCTGCATAGCATCAATACGTAAATCGGTCGCCTGCCCGTGCCAGATTGCGTTAGCGCGAAAACTTGCCGCCCTTGTTGATTCGGGCCATTCGAGAACGGCATTGAGAGCAGTGATTTTTTCTGCCATCCCGCCAAGACTTTCGCGATAAAGAAGCTCACCATTTTCAATAACAATCCTGCCAAAAGGCTGGTTGAGAAGGCGTGTCGTATCCGGATGATCAGGATTTTTTCCCACAATTTCGCGCGCTTCACGAACAGCAGATCCGAAACTGCCTTGCGAACGGGAAAGGGTGTCGAAAAAATCCGCAACTGTTTTGACCGGTTCTTCCATAACAAAATGCGGATTGATAATGCGGGTCTGCGAAAATGAAATATGCCCGAGTAAAGCATCAAAGAGTGATAAATCGACCTCGATACGCTCGGCCTCCATAAGTGGAGCTGCTTCATCGTTCATCGGCGTGAGCGTTACACCGGAAAGTGACGCTTTGGGATAAGGAAAAAGATCAAGGTGCGGTGCTTCACGCAATTGCACATTATAGCCGGTCCATGCGCTCAAATCCTGCGCCAGACGAATGCGGATAGCATCGGTCGAGACGACAAGCGGCAATAACAGGAAAATTGCCACGCCGACAATAACCAGCAAAAAAATCAGAGCGCCGACATATTTTGCGATTTTTTTGTGCACGTCGTCCCTTTACTCTCTATTAACCATAAAAGATTAAAACCGAATTACATTTCGGCTTCCAGTGAAAAGCTTGTTTCTGAAATGCCCTTGTTTAAATTTTTGCCGGGTCTTTTTGCCCGGCATTTTTTTAGATGAATTTTACCCGCACGACAATAACAATGGTTAAAAACCCGCCTTTATGCCCCGTTTAGCTCAATAAACATTTGGTTAGCGCAACAGGCATTTGGCTAAAAAATGCAAAATTGTGTCATTGCGGCGAATACTGTGTCTTGGCAGTTCGTAATCCCCTTCATTGCCACGCGCCCGTGATTTGATAGTTGTTACAGCAAAATGATAACCGGCATCGTGCACTATTTTGCGTATCGCTTCATTTTCATCACCAAATGGATAGGCAAAAGAGACAAGTGGCGCCCCGAGCTCTTCCTCAAGCTTTTGCTTGTTCTCGACGATCTGGCGTTTTGCTTCCTCGAGCGGAACATCTTTCAAATGTAAATGGTCGAGCGTATGGCCTCCCACTTCATGTCCATGAGCTGCCCAGTCTCTCATTTCATCAAATGTCATGATTTTATTGCGTTCCGAACGCTCGTTATCCCACGAATTATCAAGTCCCATATGGGAGGAGACAAAAAAATTCGTGGCACTGAACCCCAATTCGTCGAGAATAGGCATAGCCTCCTGATAGACAGATAAAAAACCGTCGTCGAAAGTAATGGCTGCAACTCTGTCTTTTTTTTCACCCCGAATATAGGGCATTGCCTCTCGGAGAGACAAACCTTTAAAGCCAAGCCGCTTCAGAACGCGCATTTGTTTGGCAAATTTTTTAACAGTTACATAATTCGAACGCCCCGGAATTCCCGCTTTGGGTGGCATTCCAATGTGATGATAAAGAAGAATAGGAACAGCCATCTCAACCTTTCTGACGTTTTGATAATGCCCTGATACGATGCCGATAAAGCGGACGTGCTAATTCACGGTAAAGGCGGGCAAAAAGCGAATGTTTACTTTTTATTGTCGAGCCACCCAGTTTCGCAGAAATTTCGCGAACCACCGGAGGTAGAATAACCTCCGGATGGACGCCGGTTTTCCAATATAGTTGTTCGGTCGTATCAACCGGACGATCGAATGTGGCTGTCGCATCAAGCAGTTTTCGGGCAGCATTACGACCCACCAGTTGTGCAACCTGCCCCAAGCCGATTTCAGTTGGCCTAATAAGTTTGATGTCGCCTTTTTCGGCAATTATTTTACCGGTTTCACGCAACCGAAAAGGAAAGCGGATGAAACTGTCGCGATTACAGTTATCAACGGCAAAACGGAAAACTTCATCAAATCGCTCGTCGAGGGCAACATCGTCTTCAACCACAAAACCGGCATCCAGTCCTTCATCAATTATTTTTTGCCAGGCCTCTCTGTGGGACAAAAAGCACGCAATCTCATTTTTTGATAATGTGAAAGGATAATAAGGTCGATAGAGCTGCTTCCGATAAAAGTGCTGAATCGTTTGATCATCGAGAGAAAGACTATCAATCGCATTTAAAACAATTGTCGGACATGGAAGATGCTTTTTCAGCAGCGCTACCTGACTTTCCCGTTCATTTGCCCGTTCAAGATGAATAACAAGTGCTTTAATGGTTTTTAATGAACCGTTCATAGTTATCCTGAAAATCCGACAGCAGAACCGACAAGTTTTTTGTCATAATACGGATTGCATGAAAAGAAAACAACGGCGATCAATCACGCTTGTTATAAGAAATGGCAAGTTCCCTCGTCTATACGCTCACGCACCCATTTTGCTTCTGATGACCAGGCATGATGCTTCCATCCCTGCCAGGTAAAACCGCAGATAAAAATTTCCCATTCCGACAAATCGAACTGTTTCAAACAATCCCAAATGCCGAGATAGCCGGTCGATGGAAACCATTCTTTGAGTTTATTGCCTTCAATGCCGATTTCAGCGCATGCTTCAAGATAGAACTGCGCGGATTTTATAACCACATCCTTGCTCGCCTCGCCAAAAACTTTGATAGCCTTTTCGGTCCAGTCAAGTCTCCGGTGTTTTAACAATTGCGAGCTTAAGCGGGGACGTGCAAAATAAGTCTTCATAATATAGGGATGATAGACCAGTGTAATGAGCTCGGCCTGTTTAAAAAATTTGTATTCCAAAAACGATTTATCGCTAAGCTTCTGCTGCATTGGTTTGCCGGAGTTGCACATCATCAGACAGCTGGTCTTTGAACCACTCCAGCCGTCAAGCAATCTGGGACGGTTAAAGCGCAAAACATAGTCTGCGCTATCTATTTCTTCAGACAAATCCCTTGGTAAATCGGCGTTTCCAACAACGATGAGTCGTCTTTTTTGAGTTCCCATATAACCAATCCCAAGTTTGACGCTTCACGTCCCCGCGCTTTTAAATGACCACACACAAGCGGTAATTTACTGTTTTAAATGGCAGAATAATAGAAAATTAATTGTCAGACGCAAGAATTATTCTCCGATATTTCATAGAGAACTTTAAACCATGCAGCTTCTGCACAATTTTTTATCTTGAATTCCGGCAAAAAAACGGTTCATGATTTTATGCCGTTATTCACCTTTAATGTTTCGTCATGGTATTCACCCGACAGCCGCAACCATTCGCGTGCAGCATAGGAAAGGTGGCTATTGCTGCGCCAAATCAATGCCATATGCCATTCAATGATTGTGTCGGTTATTTCAACCATTTTAACATTTTTGACATTACGTTTTTCAGCAATCATACGGGGTAAAAAACCAACTCCCATTCCCGCTGCTACCAGACCAAATAAAAAATCGATCTGGCTTGAGCGCGCCGAAACGACCGGCGACAGTCCTTTTTTACGGAATGTTTCAATAACAAGCGGTGTCAAAGCAAATTGGCTGGCAAAAAGCACAAACGGATATTCGGCAAGCTCTTTAGCTGTGATCGTGGTACGCTCTCCGGCAAGACTGGCCGGCATTAACGCAACAACAGGATCATTACGAACATCCTGATAATCGAAGCCGCTCGCAATTGGTACCAGAGAACCGGCAAGTTCGATTTCGCCCTGCCGCACCAGCTCTTCCAGTTTTTTGCTCCCGTGTTCGACTATATTGATATCAATCTGCGGGTGTGAGGACGTATAGCGGGCAAGAACGGGAGCAAAAAGCTCCGAACTGCCGATAGGGGGAAGTCCTATTTTCAAAATACCTCGTTTTAGCCCCTTCAATTCGGCGATCTCGCGTTCCATTGCCGATTCTTCGGCAAGAATTCGTTGGGCATGGCGAAAGACATATTCGCCTGCCGCTGTAAGCTGCATTTTTCCTTTGTTTCGATTGATTAATTTGGTTCCATACTGGCTTTCAAGCTGGGCCAGAGATTTACTGATCGTCGATTGCGTCGAGTTCAGAACTTTCGCGGCCGAGGAAAAGCCGTTCTGGCGTATGATTTCGACAAAAGCTTCAAGTGTTCTAATTTGCATGACTATTCTATATAGGAATAGTCAACATGAATTCAATTCATTTTACGAATGACACAGCATCACTTATCTAACGCTTTGTCAGGAGTATAAATTAAATGATACATCGTCTCTCTATTCAAACACGCCTTCTTTTCCATCGCAACATATTTGCACAGATGGGACTTTTGTGCGCATTCTGGATTAGTGGCGAGGTCATTACCTGGGCACTGAACCTACCGATTCCGGGCGCCATTATTGGTATGGTACTCGCACTTCTTGCACTGGCTAGCCACAAGCTCAGCATATTAAGCATGAAACGTGGTGCGGATTGGCTCATTGCCGAGATGCTCTTGTTTTTTGTTCCAGCCGTTCTTGCCCTACTCAATCACAAAGAATTCATCGGCTTGTTAGGGATTAAAATTCTGGTTGTTATTCTGGGTGGCACCTTTGTCGTTATGAGTATCACCGCTTTGACAATAGATCTATGTTACCGCTGGATGTTAATGCGCCATGTCAAACATTGAAGCAAATCTTGAACAATATATGGCTGATATCGAGCTTTATACCAGTCCGGTTTTCAAAACGGTTTTCTGGTCGCTTGTTACCATCCTCCTTTATATGGCGGCTAAAGCATTTTACCGCCGTTTTTCTTATTGGTGGCTAACGCCATTGGCGGTGACACCGCTTCTTTTGATGATTGTTGTGGTCTTGCTAAAAGGTGACTATGCCCATTACATCAAGGCCACCCATTGGCTGGTTGCAATTCTGGGACCGGTCACTGTTGCCTTTGCTGTACCAATCTGGCAGCAACGCCGCATCATTGCTAAAAACTGGTTTATTCTGACAATCGGTATCATCGTCGGTTCTTTTGCCTCGATGTTATCGGCTTGGGGGCTTGCAACACTTATGCAACTCGACCCGACTTTGCGGCTAAGTCTTATGCCGCGCTCCATCAGTACGCCTTTTGCTATGGAGGTTTCGGGTGATATTGGTGGCATTCCGGATTTGACAGCCGTTTTTGTTGTTATGACCGGCGTTTTGGGCGCTGCACTCGGTGAAGTTATTGTCAAATATCTGCCCCTACGCTCGTCCCTTGCACGTGGTGCCCTTTTCGGAATGGGGGCACACGGAGCAGGCGTTGCCCGTGCCCACCAAATGGGCCGCGAAGAAGGGTCGATTGCCGGCCTCGTTATGGTGATGGTTGGCATTGTCAATGTTCTGCTTGCACCGATTTTGGGATGGCTTCTGAAATAGAACAGACTATATGCGGTTCTTGATTAAAACCGCATATAGTCTTTTTGCCCCATGTTCTTAACCGGTCATAAAATTTTTCTTTATAGCAACACGGATTGATCGGGGGGGCTGTTGCGGTGACGGGCCACTTTTATGCCGCTACGCTTATCTCACAATCTTTTATAAAAACCGGCTTTGCGACCGTTAAAATGTCGAAAATCTCCATCCGAATTTTCATCGACGAAGAGCATCGCCTGAATATTTTACGGCTTTAACAGACAGAAGCCTATTTTCTCTTGCTCTTGCAGCCGAACTCGCTATTTTCCAACTCCTCTGTGTCAAATGCGTACAATGTTGACACAATGACCTGTTTTATTTCAGGAAAATGCTTTAAAGCAGAACAAAAAGCCGAGTGAAAGGATTCCTCTATGGCCAATGTGATCGACGGGAAAAAACTTTCTGAAGACATCCTTGCCAAGGTAAAACAGGAAACTGCTGTTTTACGTGAACAACACAATATTCAACCGGGTATTGCGGTGATTATTGTCGGAGAGGATTCTGCCAGCAAGGTTTATGTTGCATCCAAGGAAAAACGCGCCGAAGAATGCGGTTTTCTATCCAACAAATATGAACTGGATGAAAAAACCAGCGAGTCGGATTTGCTTGCCCTTGTCAAGAAACTCAATGAAGACAAAAATATTCACGGCATTCTGGTGCAATTGCCATTACCGGCGCATATCAATGCCGATCATGTCATCCAGACAATTTCGCCAGATAAAGATGTTGACGGGTTCCACTATATCAACGCCGGAAAACTTATGACCGGTGCAATCGAAGACGCATTTATCCCCTGCACGCCCGCAGGTATCATGTACATGATCAAACATGGTTTGGGTAAAGATCTTTCAGGACTTGATGCAGTGGTTGTCGGCCGCTCGAATATTGTTGGAAAACCAGTTGCAGCGCTCCTGCTTGCTGCCAATGCGACAGTAACGATTGCTCATAGCCGCACCCGCGAGATTGATGATGTCTGCCGTAGCGCCGACATTCTTGTGGCCGCTGTCGGAAAACCCGAAATGATCAAAGGTGACTGGATAAAACCCGGTGCCACGGTCATTGATGTCGGCATCAACCGCATTCCTGCGCCTGAAAGAGGTCAGGGTAAAACCCGTCTTGTCGGTGATGTCGACTATAAAACCGCAGAAAAAGTGGCAGGCTTCATTACCCCTGTTCCGGGTGGTGTCGGGCCTATGACAATTGCAATGTTAATGGCAAATACTTTGAAAGCTGCCTGCAAAGCAAATAATTTGCCATTGCCAAAATTCTGATTGGGCTGCGATATTTCCTTCAAAACATTTGTTGGATATCATTTCAGGAAATCAATAAAAAACGCTCCGGAACAATCAAATCCGGAGCGTTTTTTGTGACTATCAAGCTTTAAGACTGCTATTTACGCATAGGACCAACAACAACGCTTGCCCCTTGATCGGCCCGCCCGACAAATTCGCGAAAAACACGGAAAAGTTCGCGTCCGGTACCGAATTCATGTGCTGAAAGATCAGGATGTTCGATTGGTCTGTTGTTGAACTCCTGTTCATCGACAAGAATTGTCAATGTTCCGTCATTGGCGTCAAGCCGGATCATATCGCCGTCTTTCAACCGTGCAATCGGACCATTATCAAGTGCTTCCGGCGTGACATGGATTGCTGCCGGTATTTTGCCGGATGCGCCGGACATGCGACCATCGGTGACAAGGGCAATTTTTTGCCCGCGATCCTGCAACACGCCAAGAACTGTCGTCAGTTTATGCAATTCCGGCATACCATTGGCTTTCGGCCCCTGATAGCGCACAACGGCAACAAAATCCTTGCCATCAAGTTTACCGGCTTTGAAAGCATCTTGAAGTTCCAGCTGGTCATTGAAAACCAGCGCCGGTGCTTCAATCAACCAGCGCTCGGGTTTGACTGCCGACACTTTGATAATGGCAGCCCCCATATTGCCGGAAAGTACACGAATGCCACCATCCGGTTGGAAGGGTTTCCGCCAGCCGGTGAGCACTTTTTCATCGCCACTTTTTTCCGGTGCCGGTTCGCGCACCACTTGTCCGTCACGCCCAAGTTTCGGTTCGGTTGCATAAGCACTCAAGCCTTCGCCGACAACTGTGCGGACATCTTCATGAACAAGACCTGCTTCAATCAATTGTTTGATAACAAATCCCATGCCGCCTGCGGCATGAAAATAGTTTACGTCGGCAAGACCATTGGGATAAACCCTCGCAATAAGCGGAACAACCGATGAAATTTCGGCAATATCGCCCCAGGTAAGATCAATGCCAGCGGCATGAGCCATAGCGATCAAATGAATCGTATGGTTGGTCGAACCACCTGTAGCATTCAACCCGACAATCGCATTGACAAATGACCTTTCGTCAATCATCGCACCGACCGGCGTATATTCATTGCCAAGAGCGGTAATCTTGAGAGCGCGTCTGGTGGCTTCCCGCGTCAACGCATCGCGCAAGGGCGTATTGGGGTTAATGAACGCGGCTCCCGGCATATGAAGCCCCATCATTTCCATCATCATCTGGTTGGAATTGGCAGTTCCATAGAAAGTGCAGGTTCCCGGTGCATGATAGGATGTCGCTTCCGATTGAAGCAATGCTTTGCGGTCAACCTTGCCTTCTGCATAGAGTTGGCGGATTTCGGCTTTTTTGTCATTGCCCTGACCGGTTGTCATCGGGCCCGAAGGCACAAAAATTGCCGGAATATGCCCGAATGTCAAAGCGGCAATGACAAGACCCGGCACAATTTTATCGCAAATGCCGAGATAAAGTGCAGCATCGAAAACATCATGCGATAAGCCGACGGCGGCCGCCATAGCAATCACATCGCGTGAAAAAAGTGACAGTTCCATGCCGGTATAACCCTGGGTAATACCATCGCACATTGCCGGAACACCGCTGGCAACTTCGGCGACACCACCGGCTTCACGTGCCGCTTCCCTGATAATTTTCGGAAAAACTTCAAAGGGTTGATGCGCAGACAGCATATCATTATAGGCTGTAATAATGCCGATATTGCCAACAACGTCTTCTTTCAACCGCTCTTTATCGAGCGGTGCACAGGCGGCAAAGCTGTGTGCCTGATTGGCACAGGCAAAAAAGCTGCGACGCGGGCGATTGCGTGCGGCATGGTTTATCCGGTCAAGATAGATTTCGCGACTTTTCTTTGACCGTTCGCGAATCCGGTCTGTCACGGCAGCAATTGTGCCTGAAAGAGACATGTTCTTTCTTTCTCCTAAACTGAAACTGTATCAAATAACGAATGGGTTCCATCCGTGATCTGCTTTTCCTCTTCATTCGGCGACCAGTAGACCTGAACAGGATGACGCGTATTTTTCAACACCGCACGAATTGGCAATTCTTCAACCGGTCCGTCTTGTAAAGCCCGTTCGAAAACATCGAGTTTCGTCTGACCTTCAATATGAAGAGCGATAAAACGTGCTTCGACAATAACGGGCAATGTAAGCGTTAAGCGGGCCTCCTTCAAGCCACGTGCATGAATTGGTAAAACCAGCGCACGCGATTCCGGGTCAATAGCCTGTTTCAAACGGTCACCACCGGGAAAGAACGAAGCTGTATGCCCGTCGGTTCCCATGCCAAGAACGATCACATCAAAAGGCCGTGGCAGGCCGTTGATGCGACTTGCTGCGGAAAAGGCCGCAAGTTCTGCAGTAATCGACGGGTTATAAAGGCCATAAAAGCGGGCTTTTGAAGCAAAATTCTGTAAGAGACTTGAACGCACCAGACGTTCGTTGGAGCGATCATCTGTCACGGGAACAAAACGTTCATCCACCAGAGTGACAAGAATGTTTTTCCAATCAATATCTGCCTTGGCGAGATAATGGAAAAAAAGTTCCGGTGTTTTACCACCTGACACGGCGAGCACTGCTTGTTTGCGTTCAACAATAGCAACACTCAATTCCGCTGCAACCCGATCAGCCAAAGCTGAAGCCAATGCCGAAGGCGTATCGAAATTCAGCCGGTTTGTATCCATCAAGCTCATAACAAATACCCTAAACTGTGTCGTTCCATGTCCGACCATCCCGCTCGATCAGGGCAATCGATTTTGATGGCCCCCATGTTCCTGCCGTATAACCTTGAACCGGCATGTTTGTTGCTTCCCAACCTTCTTCGATCGGATCGACAAATCCCCACGCAGCTTCGACTTCATCACGCCGCATGAACAATGTCTGGTTGCCACGAACAGCATCCATCAACAAACGTTCATAAGCATCGGGATTTCGAACCTGAAATGAATCGGCAAATGTCATATCAAGCGGTACATGGTGAAGCCGCATCCCGCCCGGCCCCGGATCCTTGATCATCAACCATTGTTTGACCCCCTCATCAGGCTGTAAACGGATAACCAGCCGGTTCGGTACAACTTCACCGGCCTCGCTGCCGAAAATATTATAGGGAATGGGTTTGAACGTCACCACAATTTCCGACATGCGGGTCGCAAGACGTTTGCCGGTGCGCAAATAAAAGGGCGCTCCCGCCCAACGCCAGTTATTGATATCAACTTTCAAAGCAACAAATGTTTCGGTATTGCTTTTATCTTTTTTAAGATCATCAAGATAGGAACCGACAGGCCCGCTTGTCGAAGCACCGGCTTCATATTGGCCGCGTACGGTGTGGGTTGTTACATTATGGCTATCAATACGGGAAAGTGAATGAAGGACTTTAAGCTTCTCGTCACGAACGACATCGGCCGTATTGGCTGAAGGTGGTTCCATCGCAACCAGACACAAAAGTTGCAACATATGGTTTTGCACCATGTCGCGAAGAGCACCTGCATTATCATAATAACCGGCGCGTCCCTCAAGCCCGACTGATTCGGCAACTGTTATCTGGACATGGTCGATATGGGCAGAATTCCATAATGGTTCATAAAGCGCATTGGCAAAGCGCAATGCCATCAAATTCTGGACAGTCTCTTTCCCCAAATAATGGTCGATTCTGAAAATCTGCTTCTCGTGAAAAACCCGTGCCAATGTATCGTTCAGCTTGGTTGCGGTTTCACGATCCCGTCCAATCGGTTTTTCGACGATGATGCGGGTTTCATCGGTTACCAGCCCATTTTTTCCCAAATGTTCGGCAATACTACCGAAAAGTGCCGGACTGACCGCCAGATAAAAAGCTCTGATCGTGTTCTTTGAAGAAATCTCGATTGCTTTTTTCAATTTGTCCCAACCGTCATCGCTTGTAGCGTCAACGGGGACGTAACTCAGCCTTTTGAGAAAACGGTCAACTTCGCCTTTGTCTATATCGGCGGCTGAAACATGTTTCTCGATCGCCTGGCGCGCAAAATTGCGATATTCTTCATCTGTCAGTTTCGAGCGTGATGTACCGATAATGCGCGTCGGCTCACTGAATTGTCCCGTGCATTGGCGGTGATAGAGTGCAGGTAAGAGCTTTCTTTCGGCAAGATCGCCCGCACCGCCAAAAACAATGCAATCAAACGGGGGAATAGGAATTATTTTACTTACCATAGAAATACCAAAGTCCTCAGACGCTTTACCTCTAGTCTTAAATCTTATTCATATCACGATATATATGCCTTGAGGTGCTGAATAAGCTGTTAATTTGCCGGTTACTTCACCATTAAATTTATTGTACGGGCTATCAAAAACAAGCAATCCGGCATTTCCCCTTTGGAGAAACCCAATTTTCCTGTCAAATCCGGCGCTTCCGACAAGCAAACAATACGCATCCGATACGTTCAAGCGCAAATATTGTCATTCATCAATTTTGCGCTAGCTACTTCATTCTTCAAAGTGTCGAATTGACAATCACCATTTTTAGAACCGGTCCATTAAGGCAAAAAACCGCATCGCCACCCAAAGAAGTGGCGCCCTCAATGCTGTTCCCCCCGGAAAAGAAGAAATCTTCAATTCTTTGAAGAGAGAAAGCCGGTCGCCCTTTCCAAGAATAGATTCTGCATAAAGCTTGCCCATAAAAGGTGCCAACATCACACCATGACCGGAATAACCACCGCAATAAATTACATTCGGCATAATTTTTCGGACGTAAGGCATGCGTTCGACGGTAATGGCAACTGTCCCTCCCCAGCAATGGGTGAGTTCAATTTGCCCCAATTTTGGGAAAATCTCTACAATCTGGGCGCGAATACGTTCGGCAAGGTGGTCAATAACCGAACGGTCGTAGCTTTCAACCCCTCCGAATAATAAACGGTTATCGGCACTTTTTCTGAAATAGCGCACAACGAAACGCGAATCATCAACGGCTTCGCCACCACGCAAAATTTCGCTATCGATTGGTAAAGGGGCAGTCGCTCCGATATAGGAACGTATCGGCACAATATATTTTTCGACGAAACGTTGCAAACCCAAATCATAACCATTGGTAGCAAACAAAACCTGCTTGGCTACGATATATCCCTCGCTGGTCGTAACAATACATTTATCGCCTTCGGTGCGAACTGCTGTAGCACGGGTTTTTTCATAAAGCTGCGCACCTGCTTTCGAAGCGAGATTGGCAAGCCCGACAACCAGTTTTAACGGATTGATGTGGCCGGTACCGGTATCGCGAATTCCTCCATAATAAAAATCCGAGCCCAAACGCTCATGTGTTTCCTTGCTGTCCATAAAGGACAATTTGTCATAGCCGTAACGGAGCATGTTGGCGACATGATCCTGATAGGCAGCAATCTCGCGTTTTTTATAAGCAAGGGACAGTTGTCCGGGAACATAATCAAGATCGATTATGCCTTTCTCTTGAAGGTTCAATATATCTTTCTTGGCTTCTTCAGCGAGATCAAACAGCGCTTTTGTCCGCTCGAACCCCAGTGTTTTTTCAAGCTTTTCAACCCATTGCCGCTGGCCTGTTCCAAGTTGTCCTCCATTGCGGCCGGACGCTCCGTCACCAAACCGCGCACCGTCGACAAGCACAACACTCAAGCCCGCTTTTGCCAGATGATAGCTTGCCGAAAGTCCGGTGAAACCGCCACCGATTATAGCAACATCACAGTCTTTTTTTTCAAGGAGAGAAGGATAGGTCGGGCGTTCGGCTACACTGAATTCATACCAGGATAGCCCCGGTGATATATTGTTTTCGTGAAACATAAACTGATATCCTACACATTGAGCAGCAAATATTCCCGCTCCCAAGGACTGATAACTTCCATAAACGTTTCGAATTCTTGCCGTTTTATAGCAGCATAAGTGTTAACGAATGCATCTCCCAGCACCGAGCGCAACCGTTTATTCTCGTCAAACAGTGCTACCGCCTCGACAAGACCACGGGGCAAATCTACATGATCGGCATTAACAGTCTTTGATGACGGTTCGTCAGGCTTGAGCTTGTCGACAAGACCGATAAGACCGCAGGCGAGTGATGCTGCAAGTGCGAGATAAGGATTGGCATCGGATGATGGAAGGCGATTTTCAACACGTCGTGCCTGAGGTGCCGAACGGGGAACACGGAAGGCCGTGGTCCGGTTGTCATAGCCCCAATGGAGGTTGACCGGCGCCGAAAGATCCGGCACCAACCGACGATAGGAATTGACATATGGCGCAAGCATAACCATTGCACTTGCCATATGCTTCTGTAAGCCACCCAGAAAATGCCGGAAGGCCGCGCTTTCATTCCCGTCGGAACGGGTAAAAATATTGTTGCCGGTCTTTATGTCGACAATAGATTGATGGATATGCATGGCTGACCCGGGCTGCCCCTCTATGGGTTTGGCCATAAAGGTTGCATACATATCATGCTTGAATGCCGCTTCACGTATGGTGCGCTTGAACAGAAAAACCTGATCGGCAAGTTCGATCGGGTCGCCGTGACGCAAATTGATTTCGAGCTGGCCTGCCCCTTCTTCATGAATCAATGTGTCGATTTCCAAGCCTTGCGCCTCGGAAAAATGATACATATCGTCAATCAGTTCGTCGAATTCGTTAACACCAGCAATAGAATAGCCCTGCCCACCGCCAATTGCGCGACCGGAGCGACCGACGGGAGGTGTCAAAGGATAATCGGGATCAGGATTTTTCTGGACAAGATAGAACTCTATTTCCGGTGCTACCACCGGCTTCAATCCCAATTTTGTGTATTCTTCCACAACATTGCGCAAAACATTGCGCGGCGTGAATTCAACCCGTTTACCGCTCTGGTAAACAATATCGCAAATAACCTGTGCGGTCGGATCATCTTCCCACGGGACAACGCTTAAAGTTGCAAGATCGGGTTCCAATCGCAAATCACCATCATCGGCCGGATAATGGAAACCATTACCATCTTCGGGATAATCGCCGGATATTGTTGCCATAAACACAGCCGAAGGCAGAGCAAGCGATGTATCGGACGTAAATTTGTTCGACGGCATCATTTTGCCGCGTGCGACACCCGCCTGATCGGGGGTAATACATTCAATGTCTTCAATACCACGAAAAGCGAGCCACTCCGAGGCTTCATGCCAATTTTTCACGCCATAAATATTCTTGAGATAAGCGTGTTGTAGCTTTGTGCTCTTTTCTTTTGTCTTTTTTGTTTTTTTTAACGTCATAAAACACCAAATTGAAGTTTATATGGTCTATAGATATCGGCTATCCATTTTCGAAAATTGTGACGACCATTGTCTTTTGTCAACCAGACGTTTATTGTTCCCCTCGGATTATCAATTGATCGAAACCGGATATAATCTATTCGCCCCGTCTTGCCCCGAGCCGATCTTGATCTTCTAACTTTATTTTCTGCCCGTCTTAAACCTTGGCCACATGAGCTCATATTACCTCATGTAACAAAGACCTTGCAAAGCTTTTATTACGTCAATCTTTAGCCGATATTCCGATTTATAAACCGGACGAGGTTAACAAATTTGGCAGCAAAATTATATTTTAAGCCATTTTTTGATCTTGCCATTTTTGCTCGCCGTTGGCTGAATGAAAAGCCCGTCAGACATAAAAATCATCAGTGCATAGCGAAAATTATGCAAGACTCCGTTTTCCAACAAAAGTCACCGAAAGTTCGAAGCCGTTTCTTTTCCGGAACACGTTTCTTCAGGCTCTTTTTCTGAAGCTGCCAGCGCGTCTTTTACCTGAGTTTTTTTAAACCGCGAAAAGCCGTTCATCTCTCTTCTACTTTTACGTAGATGAAAGCGCTTATGCACAAGTGCACTTATTGTTGGAATAACCGAAAAGCTCAGAGAAAATGGTACGGTTGGTGGGAGTCGAACCTACGACCTCTGGTGCCACAAACCAGCGCTCTAACCAACTGAGCTACAACCGCATCGTCAGAATGAAACATTCTGACCGGTGACATACGGAAGATCGAGCAATTTTGCAAGTGCCTTAGCGCATTTAAACTCTATTTATTGGCATTTTCATTGGATTTTTATCTTCGACAGACTGCAAAGCCGCTGAAATTTTTATTCCGCCCACGTAATGGAGCTTATAAAATTGACAATCAATAGGAGTTAAAACACGCCCAAAAATGCCACTCCTTATCTGACTAAAAAAACGCACAATCAACAGTTTTTGAAAACCGGATTTTCTTATTATCGCAATGTTATTCAAGAAAACCGCTTCGCACTTTTCAGGCACTGCCTGGACACTTTTGGGGAACCCGAGTTTTTAGTAAACTTGGGTTTATCCCAAAACCGTACTTTTTACTTGTCGCGGTGCACTTCCTGAAAACCGCTTCGCACTTTTCAGGTACTGCTTGGACACTTTTGGGGAACCCGAGTTTTTAGTAAACTTGGGTTTATCCCAAAACCGTACTTTTTACTTGTCGCAGTGCACCTCCCGAAAACCGCTTCGCACTTTTCAGGCACTGCTTGGGTACTTTTGGAGAACCAAGTTTTTAGTAAACTTGGGTTTATCCCAAAACCGTACTTTTTACTTGTCGCAGTGCACTTTCTGAAAACCGCTTCGCACTTTTCAGGCACTGCTTGGACACTTTCGGGGAACCCGAGTTTTTAATAAACTTGGGTTTATCCCAAAACCGTACTTTTTACTTGTCGCAGTGCACTTTCTGAGAACCGCTTCGCACTTTTCAGGCACTGCTTGGGTACTTTCGGGGAACCAAGTTTTTAGTAAACTTGGGTTTATCCCAAAACCGTACTTTTTACTTGTCGCAGTGCACTTCCTGAAAACCGCTTCGCACTTTTCAGGCACTGCTTGGACACTTTTGGAGAACTAAGTTTTTAATAAACGCGGTTCTTATCCCAAAACCGTTTCACACTTTTGGGGAACCGCTTGGTGTGCCCCTAATCAGGGATTTTGCGGTTTGCCCATTTATCCAAAGACAGGTCGCGATATTCCCCTATCTTTTTCGCACCATCATTTTTCATGGTTTCGAGCACATTTTTCAGAATGTGTCTCGCAAGCCCTGCACCCTCATAAACCATCGCACTATAAAGTTCGACAAGATCGGCACCGGCTTTGATTTTTTCCAGCGCTGTTTTTGCGTCATAAACGCCACCAACCCCGATGATGGGTTTTTGTTGCTGCACTCTCTTGCGCATTTTCGCAAGAATAATCGTCGAGCGTTCAAATAGCGGCTTGCCGGAAAGCCCGCCCGATTCGCCGCTGAAGCTTTTATTTTCAAGACCTGTTCTGGAAAGTGTCGTATTGGAAACAATAAGCCCGTCAACATCCGAGGCGAGAAGCTCGGCGGCAACATCATCAAGCCCTTCTTCGGTCAAATCAGGAGCTATCTTTAAAAAGACCGGAACATGAACACCCGTCTTTTGCTTTTCTTCCGCTCTTGCACCGCTCACCGACAAGAGCAATTCCTTCAAACTGTCACGGGCTTGCAAATTCCGTAAACCCGGTGTGTTGGGTGATGAAATATTGATGGTGAAAAAGCTTGCAACATCATAAAAACAATGAATGCCGCGCGAATAGTCGAGAATACGATCGTCCGAATCCTTGTTGGCACCGATATTGACCCCGACAATACCCTGCTTTTTACGCATAGCGAACCGTTTATGGGCAGCTTCATGCCCCTCATTGTTAAACCCCATGCGATTGATGACAGCCTCGTCTTCACGAAGACGAAAGAGACGGGGTTGAGGGTTGCCCGCCTGTGGACGCGGCGTGATTGTACCAACTTCGCTAAAGCCGAAGCCCAAGCGCAGTATTTGATCGGGAACTTCGGCATTTTTATCAAAACCGGCGGCCAAGCCTAAAAAATTCGGAAATTCCAGTCCGGCTATGTCCACCCCCAAACGTGGGTCATGGATTGCCGGCCTCGAACCGAAGCCCGCTTTCAATGCAAGGATGGAAAGCTTGTGGGCTTTTTCGGGCGACAGGCAGAAAACCAACGGGCGTAATAAAGAACGATAAAGGTTCATGGCAATACCTCGCTGAACTCGAACAGGCCGTTTTCGTCAGCTTCGAAAGGGCTGACACCGACAACAGCTTCAAGCGATAAGTCACCATAAAGATGAGGGAAAAACGCCCCTCCGCGAGACACTTCATAACGCAGTGCCTCTTCATCAAGTTGATCTTCATCAACGGCTACAAGCAAGAGACCGGTTTGACCTTTAAAATGTTTGTTTGCCGTTTCTGCCACCTGTTCGGCAGTTGAAAAATGGATGAAACCGTCGGCAATATCGACCGCAGCACCAGAAAAAACACCTGAATCTTCGGCTTTTTTCCATTCGTCTTTCGACACAATCTTATAAATCAGGGCCATAACTTTCGAGCCAATATGCTATTTCGTTGAAAATTGGAATCCACGAAATGGGAAATATTTTCATTCATCCCTATATAACCAATAGGAGAGCTTCAACCAAGGAATAAAAATGTCGACTTTTCTTAAAACATTCGTTCTTGCGTCGTTCTGTGCCATCGGTTTGACAACAATCGGTTCTGCATCCGATCATCGTTTTGAATTTCAAAAAGTTGATGACGGTTATTTGCGTCTTGATACCGACACCGGCAGCATCGACAAATGTCTTGATAAAGACGGGAAAATAACCTGCGCTATTTCCGGTGACGAACGCGCGCGTTACGAACAGGAAATCAAGACGTTGAAAGATAAAATTGCCGAGCTTCAACAAAATAAAGCCACAACGGGTCTGCCTAGCAAACAGGATATGGATCAGGCTTATGACACAATGAAATATTTCTTCGACAAGTTTAAAAACGACTTTAAAGATAACCAAACGTCACCCGATAATGGTGCCGATAAACTTTAATTCCTGAAAATTCTGCGCGATATTTTAAACTTCTTGCAGGAAATAATCATAAAAGTCTTTTCTTACCGTTATTGTGCCATATTTTACGGTCGTAGCATAATCAACGTTGATTATTGTGAGAGTTGAAAACGACCATGAATAGGCGAGGAAAAGACTAATGCTCAAAGAATTTCGGGAATTTGCACTAAAGGGCAATATGATTGATCTGGCCATCGGTGTTATTATCGGCGGTGCTTTTGGCGGCCTTGTCAATTCCATTGTCAACGATTTGCTGATGCCGGTTATCGGACTTATCACCGGTGGCATAGACTTTTCCAATATGTTCATCCAGCTTGCCGGTCAAAAACAGACAACCCTTGCAGCCGCGCGCGAAGCCGGTGCCACAATTGCCTATGGCCATTTCATTACATTGCTCATCAATTTTCTTATTATTGCATGGGTGCTGTTCATTGTCGTTAAAGCAATCAATGCAATGCACCGTAAAGAGCAGCAGGCCCCTGCACCAAAGCCGGTTCCCCGTGACGAGGTATTGCTGACCGAAATACGCGATCTGCTGGCTGCCAAAAAATAATACCAAAAAATAATATTTGTGAATGCGCATTTTGATAAATGCGCAATTTACAATAAAATTCAAAAGCTCATGAGCACGACCGTTCAGGCATTGGAATTGCCTTGAGACTTTATACAAAGCGCTGGCCATTCAAGAAACCGGAGTGCGCCAGCTCGCTTAAAACACTTAAATTTCCGGCTTGATGTAAAGTGATGCAGTTACGCCTTATCAAACAACGCCCGCATTGAAGATCTTATTGGCGCATAATCCCTAGTAAAAAACGCGGTTTTGAATGTGCTCTTTTAAGACCAGTTATATTTATAACCGGCTTTTCAGGAAGGCTCTAACAATTCCCTCTTTATTTCACGAACGGCGAACGGGAAAAAATACTTCCACAGTCGTTCCCTGTCCCGGTCTTGATAGCAGGATAAGCCTTCCGCCAATTTTTTCGGCAAGACCTTTTGTCGTCGGCAGGCCAAGACCGGTACCGGTAAAGACTGCATCTCCCGTACGTCCGTCTTTCCTTGCAACCTGTCCATAAGGTTGCAGGGCGCGCGCCATTTCTTCCTCATTCATACCGATACCATTATCGCTCACCGATAGTTTTACAAAATTCTTATCTGTGGTTGAAAGATGCACCACAATTTGACCGCCACTTTGAGTAAACCGGATAGCATTTGACAGAAGATTGAAAATAATTTGCCTGAATTCCTGCGCATCAATTCCGATTGCCGGTATTTTTGGCGGCATGGTAATGCGAATGATAATGCCGTTTTCGTTGGCCTGATTTTCAAACAATGCAACCGATTTCCTCAATTGCTGGATAACGTCAAAACTCGGCACTGAGGATTGAGGTTTGTCTATTGCCTTTTCACTAATTGTTTCTCCAGAGCGTGTTTTTTCTTCGTAACGCGATTTTGCCTTTTCAAGAAAGGAGTTAACGAGGGTCAATATATGTTTTCCGGAAGAAACAATGTCGCGCAAATAGCCACGATAACGCTCGTTTTCTATGCGGCCGAACCGTTCTTCCCGCATAATATCGGCAAAACCGATCATAGCATTAAGCGGCGTTCTGATCTCGTGGATGGTTTGTGCAAAAACCTCGTTATCATAAATTGGCTGGCTTGGAGCCGAGACATTCGTCATATCACGTAAAAGCCCCGCATATCCTTTTTGATTGGTCAGCGGTACGAGAGTGACAAAAACCCGAATGTCATCACCAGACTTTGTTTGAATATCAGCCGATTGACCACGATTGAACAATCGTTTTGCGCCACCGCTTTTAAGCGCCGCAAGATAGTCGTTTATCGCTTCTTCTGAAGTCGCCCGAAACAGGCTTTTAAATGGTCGACCCGTCACGTCCTCTTCATCATAGCCGGTAAGTGCCGATGCGGCTGCACTAAAACCTTCTATTGAGCCCTCATTATCGAGAAAAACAAAACCGTCTGTTGCTGTATCCAGCAAATTGAGAAGGGAAGACCGTTCGGGGATAAATTTGTTTTCTCCGGATAACTGTTCATCAAGAACTGTTTTATCGCCTTTTGTAGCTTTTGAAAGCGGCCGCGCCACGGCCGGCAATTGTAATTCGCTCCGCAAACGTTCAGCAATTTCACGAAAAGCCGAGCGTTCCGAACTGTTCAAGCTCGTGTCCTTATCGCGCTCTTGCGAAGGCTGTTCAGCTTGTTTTTCTTGGCCCCCAAGAGCCGTTTTGTCTGTGCCATCCGGCGCATTCCCCGTCGATGATTGCGATTGGTTTATTTCGTTTTCAACCGGCTTTTCTTGTACCGGTGCTAACTTGTTTTCGACAGTTGCAACAGAATCGACATCCCGATTTCCGTTCTGCGGATTTGGCTCCTCGTTCACCCGATCCTTCACCATGCCAAAGCCCCGAAACCCGTCCAGTTTTCCATCAAGCGACAAAATAGGAAGGCCTGACAAAGAGACTTCCAAATTCACATGTTCCGTTTTAGTTGGAAAAAGAACAACCTCGTCTTGAAAGGCGGTGCATTGCGTAATTTTTTCGTCAAGTTTTAAAAAACCGGCATTCTTATATTGATTATCAAGATCGGCGAGTGAACGCCCAAGCAATTTTTCGGCGTCACCACCGCAATCATAAAACGCGTCTGAAAAACTGCTGAACGCACCGTTATTGTCCATTTGCCATGTAAAACGGGTCGGTTTTTCATTTGTCTTCTGATTGTTCCGGTCGGCCGCGTTTTCATCTATAGTCGCGATATTGAAGCAAAGGACGAGAAAACGTTGCGGTGTTTCGCAAAGGCGAATAGCATTGACCTGTACTTTTCCCCTACCATTTTTCATCAAGGTTTTAACAGGTAAAAAACTATCAATGGAAGAAAGAAAAATTTGGAGCGCATCGCCAAGTGGCTGAAAATTTCCTGTCTGTGCAAGGATTTTGTTCCCGTCACCGAAAATAGCAGCCGAAATATTCTTGTCTTCCAGTCCTTCAAGAAGTGCTTCCGGTTGAGTGACCAAAAGATTGCGATTTATATCATTTGCCGCTTTGCCCGCCCCGTTTGTTTTTCCGGTCGAATGAACTTCCGAGGCAAAGATAAACCGGTTTTGTTCGTCTCGCGCATTTTGCCCATGCGTTTTAACTGATGCATCGGCCTCGCCAGATATGAGTGACAAATTGAAAGACCGTGCTCCGCTTTTTCCGCGCAAATGAACCGGACGCCCACTTTTAATGCCATTTTCGATCTGGCGTTTGACTGCACTATCGAAGATCTCTTCCCGATCAAGTGCATCGGTCAGTGATGAAAAACCGAAGAACGACAGAGCAGCACCATCAAGCCACAATAAAACCGATGCGTTGCGGTCAAGCACGAAAGAACACTTGCCGCTCAAAAAAGCGTTTCTGATTGTACTTTCAGATAGAAAATCCAGAAATGCCAAGAATTGCTCCACCGGTTAAAGAAATGTTAATTCAATCTTTTACAGGAAAGAGCAAAAAGTTTCAAAAGGAATCGGGACATATCCTTATCAACGTTTATAAATTTTGTGCCTTTCACTCAGGCGATCATTTCAATATGCGCCGAATTTCGCCGTTTCTTTTTGCAGATTATTGATCAATTTTACCATTAAAAATAGTGCTATCTGTTTCTTTAAAATGACGGGATTTGATCTCTAAAAAGCAAAAAGGTGCAGACATTACTGTCTACACCTTCTCGCGAATTGGTTAACTCAACCGATTATCAAAGTTCATGACCATGATTTAACAGAATTTCACGTTTTCCCACATGGTTGGCCGGACCGACAATGCCTTCAGCTTCCATGCGTTCAACCAGTGTCGCGGCCTTGTTATAGCCGATACTCAAACGGCGCTGGATATAGGATGTTGAACATTTCTTGTCGCGCATGACCACTTTGACCGCTTGCAAATAAAGTTCTTCCATATTTTCTCCGGCGCTGCCGGCAGCCACAATATCGGCAATGGAATCGGCATCCTCAATGGTTTCCTCTTCGTCTTCGCCATCCGTCACTGTTGCAAGATAATCGGGTGTGCCTTGTGTCTTTAAATGTGCAACGACATGTTCGACTTCTTCATCCGAAACAAAGGGGCCGTGAACACGAACTATCCGGCCACCGCCCACCATGTGAAGCATATCGCCCTGACCCAGCAATGTCTCTGCCCCCTGTTCGCCGAGAATCGTGCGGCTATCAATCTTGGAGGTAACCTGAAATGAAATGCGGGTTGGAAAATTCGCCTTGATCGTGCCGGTAATCACATCAACCGAAGGACGTTGTGTTGCCATGATAAGGTGAATTCCCGCAGCTCGCGCCATTTGTGCCAAACGCTGGATTGCACCTTCGATTTCTTTACCTGCAACCATCATCAGGTCGGCCATTTCATCAACAATAATGACGATATAAGGAAGACGCGTAAGATCCATTGCCTCTTCATGATAAAGCATTTCGCCGGTTTCTTTGTCAAAACCGGATTGGACACGGCAGGTAATGGTTTCGCCCTTTTCGGCTGCCGCACTGACACGCTGGTTGAAGCCGTCAATATTGCGCACGCCGAGTTTTGCCATTTTACGATAACGGTCTTCCATTTCACGCACCGCCCATTTCAACGCCGTGACCGCCTTTTTCGGGTCGGTAACTACCGGCGTTAGAAGATGCGGTATGCCGTCATAGATAGACAGTTCAAGCATCTTGGGATCAACCATGATGAGGCGGCATTGCTCCGGTTTCAAACGATAAAGCAGAGACAAAATCATGGCGTTGATTGCCACCGATTTACCCGAACCCGTGGTACCGGCAACAAGCAGATGCGGCATTTTTGCAAGTTCTGCAATGACCGGTTCACCGCCGATATTTTTACCCAGAGCAAGCGGCAGCTTGTAATTGCTATCCTGAAATGTCTTCGACTGGATAATCTCGCGTAAATAAACTGTCTCGCGCACTTTATTCGGCAATTCTATGCCGATAACATTGCGCCCCGGAATAACCGCAACACGTGCGGAAATGGCCGACATCGAACGGGCAATATCATCAGAAAGACCGATAACGCGCGATGATTTGACACCGGCTGCCGGCTCGAATTCATACATGGTTACAACCGGCCCGGGACGGACATGAATGATTTCGCCTTTGATACCGAAATCTTCCAGCACGCTTTCAAGAAGTCCGGCGCTGCGTTCGAGTGTTTCCTGAGAAATCACCGCACCATCTTTATGTTCCGGCTCCTGCAAAAGGTCGATTGAAGGGAAAATATAAGAATCATCGCTTTGGGATTTCGGGCTTGGAATAAAAGCCGGATTGAGCGTGCGAAATGGCGCAGAAATTGTCGCTCTAGTCGCGGTTGGCGCAGTTGTTGCAATTGGCGCAGTTGTTGCCATTGGCGCAGTTGTTGCATTTTGCGTAGTTATCGCATTTTGCGCAACAGTTTGCGGTTTTTCCTTTTGTTCGGGAGCCTTTTCTTCTCCGCTCTGTTGAGGCGTTACAGCCTGTGAAAGCGATCGACCGGCAGGGGCATTGGCGGTTTTCACCGGTTCGATATCCTCGATAATTCCGGCAGATGGAGCAACCGGCTGTTGCTGCCCTGAAGAGGAAACAGAAATCGGATTTTGCGGTGCTGCTTGGGATAGAGTGACGCTAACAGGTTTACCCGTTTGTGCTTCACCGGCCGTATTCTGCGGATTCTTCTCCACACTCCCATTTTCAATCACCACTTGCCCCTGATTATTGAAGGTGGTGACAACAGAATTGTCAGGCAATGGTGTTACCACTTGTAGAACAGGCGTTTCAGTCACTCGGGGAGTGATTGCCGGACTGACGCTTGATAGCGATACACTTTCTGTTACCGCTGTCTGATTGATGATTGATTGCGGTGCCGCGTCAATGATAACGGCATTGGTGTTTCCCACGCCGGCTGTGGCCGATGTTTCCGGTGCTTGAACCGTCGCATCATTTACAACCGGAGCTGAAGCCCCTGATTCAGTACTTGTCGATTGAACTATGTCCGGTGTCGCCGCTTGCTGCTCAATTTTTTCTTCAACCTTTTCCGTTGGCTTTTCCGGACCATTTCCATGCTTTTTCGGGAAACGGCATTCCAGCACCCGATAAAGGTCGGCAATGGATTTTTCCTCAACCTTCAAGCCGCTTTTTTCTTCAGTGGCATTATCCGCCATCAAACTCGAAGCAACTGGCGGCAATTGCGACGCACCCGACATTGGCGCCCCGTCAAGTGACATTTTTTGTACAGTCACAACGGGCTTTTTTTCAACGGCAAGAGGAGTTCTATCCATTGTAGACGGAGTTATGTTCGCACTTGTTTCCGGAGCGATAGTGTTTTCACTTTTAAGCGGCTTTTCAAACGGCTGCGGCTCGCTTTCATTTTGCGGCGTAAGTTTTGCCAGATTTTCCAGAATATCCGGCCCGCATTCAAAAAATGCCGAATCGGAAAGATAAAACGGCTTGATTTCGGCAGGCTTATTAATTTCGGCTACCGGTTTTTCGGCCTCGACCACCGCTTCCTCCATAGAAGTTTCGTTCCGGATTTGAGCGGCACTATTGTTTTGAGGACGCATATAAACAGATTTGACACTATAATTCTGTTCGATATTTTTGCGTTGGACAGAAGCAATCACTTCGTCTTTCAAGGAGCGAACTTGAGTCTTTCCCTGCTCCAAGGGCATGGTTCCGGCAAGTGTCACCGGTTCTTTATTTTCTGAAAGATCCTCTTTCAAGGCCACGTTTTCACGCTTTTGCCTTTGCTCCTCTTCGAAGGCTTTCAGCTTTTCGGCAAAATCCGGATCACTTTCAACCCGTTTGCGGACGATTTCGACCTCCGGTGTGCGTGTGAAACGTACATTCTGTCCGAGAGCGAAGGCTTTCTTCCATATGGTCGGATATTGCGTTTGTGATGATGCGCCAGAAACCGCTTCGTCTGGCTTTGCAGTTGCACCAGAAACGGGCTTGGCATCAGGATTTAAAGAGACCGGATTTGTTTTCAGATTACGCATGGCACTCAAACTAGATTGCGGCAATTTTTAAAGATTGCCTCTTAACAAAACTCATTTTTTCAACGTTAAAGTGCGAAAGTTAATAACCTTTTGCCAAAGTCGCTTTATCAACAAAAAAACCACCGGAAAAGAATTCCGGTGGTCATGAATAAATCTACAACAAGTGGCAATAATTGCCGGTCTTCAGCCGATTGTCATCAGGCTAGCATTGCCTCCGGCTGCGGCCGTGTTCACCGAAGTCGAGACTTCTTCGCTAAGATAACCGAGATTATAGGGGAGTTCACCTGACGCAAGCTCCTCACTTGTTGCTGCTTGTGTGAAAATTATAGGGCCTGAAAGGGCTGCTATAATTTTCTGTTTCTCGATAATGCTGTTTTCATCGCCTTCTATGAGCGCACCCGCATAAGGACCATCGGCGTTTAGATTTTCTGACCATTTGACATTCCGGACAAGCTGTTTTGGCAAATCCGAAAGCGAATTTTGCAATTTGCAAGCTGCATCAATTACGGCAATATTGCCGGTTGCAAATGTCGTAGCAAGCTGCCGGTAAAGCCCGCTTTTCGTTTGCGGAAAAAGGAGAATTTTTCCACGACTGTGAAGGGAATAGACATTGCTTTCCCCAACCGGCCCCGGCAAATTGACGGAGACGCCAAGCGGTGACTTACCGTTTAACGATTTTGCAAAGGCTGCATCGGATGAGTCTCCGTGTTGTTGAAGCCAATCAACAAAACTGTCGATGAGTTCATTTTTTCTTGCCCCGACAGAAAATTGCGTGTCGAGAGCCTGTTTGACGAGGCGACCGATATATAAAGGCCCACCGGCTTTCGGGCCGGTTCCGGATAATCCCCTTCCGCCAAATGGTTGCGAGCCGACAACCGCGCCAATAATATTGCGGTTGATATAAATATTGCCAACCCGAATATGGCTTGAAACATAATTGACAAAATCATCCAGTCTTGTATGAAGCCCGAAGGTCAGACCATATCCTGTTGAATTGATTTCGTTGATAAGCTTTTTAATATCTTTGCGTTTATAACGCACAACATGCAGGACCGGCCCGAAGACTTCGCGCTTCAATTCGCCAATCGAATCAATCTCGATAAGAGTGGGGCTTACATATGTTCCCTCTTTTGCAATATCGGGAAGGGGAACTTGCGTTACTTTATGGCCCATAGCGCGCATTGTTTCGATATGCGTTTCGATATTATCCTTGGCTTCTGCGGTAATAACCGCGCCAATATCGGTACCGATGAAATCGGTGCGTCCGATACGCAATTCCTGCATTGCGCCTTTGAGCATGTCCAGAATGCGGTCAGCCACCTCCTCCTGTAAACACAAAACCCGCAAAGCCGAACAACGCTGGCCTGCACTATCAAAAGCCGAGGCAATAACATCGCCCACAACCTGTTCGGCAAGTGCTGACGAATCGACAATCATGGCATTCTGCCCGCCGGTTTCGGCAATGAGCGGAATGGGTTTCTTATTCTTGTTGAGGCGGGTTGAAAGCTCTTTCTGGATGAGACGGGCAACTTCCGTCGAACCGGTAAACATAACACCTGAAGTCGCTTTCTCGCCAATAAGTGCCGCACCGATTTTTCCGTCTCCCGGACAGAATTGTAAGACATCCTTCGGGATTCCCGCTTCATGCAATATGCGCACGCCTTCAGCAGCAATAAGCGGTGTTTGTTCGGCCGGTTTTGCCAAAACGGTATTTCCCGCAGCCAATGCAGCCGATATTTGACCGATAAATATCGACAACGGGAAATTCCACGGGCTGATACAAACAATCGGTCCCAAAGGTTGTTCATTGCCTTTGAAAGTCTTACGCACCTCTCCGGCATAAAAGCGCAAGAAATCAATTGCTTCTCTCACTTCGGCAATAGAATTCGGTATAGATTTTCCGGCTTCCCGTGCGGCAAGCGCAAGAAGTGAAGGCATACGCGCCTGCATAAGATCAGCCGCTTTTTCAAGAATTTCGGCGCGCGATTGATAGGAAGTCTTTGCCCATGATGAAAACGCTTTTTCAGCGGTCGCAACCATTTTGCGCGCTTCACTTTCATCAATCTCGATAACTTCGCCCACTTTGTCGCGATGGTCTCCTGGATTGACGATTGGGCGTGATTTTGCGCCCTTTTCCACATTCGCCGGTGCTGCTTGCCAGTCTGTTACCGAACTTTTTTCAAATTCTTTCGAGAGTTCTGCAAGCACTGTTTCGTTCGATAAATCATAACCGTCGGAATTGCGGCGGTTTTTCCCGAAAAGATCGGCAGGTGAAGCAATCTTGTCATGCTGGGCACCGGGAACGGGCATATTACGCACCACATCCACCGGATCAACAACAAGTTCATCAACCGATATAGACTTGTCGGTAATGCGATTGACGAAAGAAGAATTGGCACCATTTTCCAACAAGCGCCGCACCAGATAAGCAAGCAAGGTTTCATGTGTTCCGACCGGTGCATAAAGGCGTGCCGGACGCTGCATTTTATCTTTGCCTACAACCTCGTCATAAAGTGGTTCGCCCATGCCGTGGAGGCACTGGAACTCGAATTGTTCGACAGTATATTTATCAGGCCCCGCCAGATGATAGATCGTCGCCATGGTTTGCGCATTATGCGTTGCAAATTGCGGGAAAACAGCATCGGGAGCGGAAAGAAGTTTGCGGGCATTGGCAACATAGGAAACATCTGTATAAACTTTACGCGTATAAACGGGAAAACTTTCAAGCCCGTCAACCTGAGCGCGTTTGATTTCAGCATCCCAATAGGCACCTTTGACAAGGCGCACCATCAAACGATGGTGACTGCGGCGGGCAAGATCAATGAGATAATCAAGCACAAAGGGGCAGCGACGACCATAAGCTTGCACAACAAAGCCGATACCGTTCCACCCGTCAAGATCAGGATCGAAACAAAGGCTATCCATAATATCAAGTGAAAGTTCGAGCCGGTCGGCTTCCTCGGCATCTATGTTGAGCCCAATATTGTAATTTTTGCACAGCAAAGCCAATTGTTTGACGCGCGGCATGAGTTCGCCCATGACACGGTCGGCTTGCGAGCGGAAATAACGGGGATGAAGTGCCGACAGTTTAATGGAAATACCGGGTCCCTCATAGACGCCGCGCCCGTTCGAGGCTTTGCCAATAGCATGGATTGCCGTTTCGTAATCGCGATAATAGCGATCGGCATCGTCAGCCGTTGTGGCGGCCTCCCCCAACATGTCATAGGAATAACGAAACCCGCGTGCCTCCAGTGGTTTCGATCGCTCAAGCGCTTCATCAATGGTTTCGCCGCGCACAAATTGTTCGCCCATCATGCGCATGGCCATATCCATTCCTTTGCGGATAACCGGCTCGCCACAACGTGCGATAAGACCTGTCAAAGAGGAAGACAGTTCCCCTTCCCTGACACTCGACGATAGTTTGCCGGTCACCACAAGTCCCCAGGTTGCAGCATTGACAAAAAGCGATTTTCCGCCACCCAAATGCGCTTTCCAGTCACCGCCTGCCACTTTGTCGCGAATGAGGGCATCACGGGTTGCTTTGTCGGGAATGCGCAACAGCGCTTCTGCCAGACACATAAGCGCCACACCTTCCTGCGACGACAAGGAATATTCGTGAACCAGACCTTCAACACCATTGCCTTTATATTTTGCCCGCATCGTTTCGATAAGGTGACGGGCTGTGGCAGCAATGTCTTTTTTGGTTTTTTCGTCAATTGTTGCTGCTTCGAGAAGCGGTTTCAGACATTCAGTTTCCGGACGGCGATAGGCTGCGGTGATTTTTTTGCGAAGTTCGCTCTGCTTGGAAATCGGAGGTGCAAATTCAGCAAAAGGCTTTGGTGTTCTGGTCATGATTTCATTCCACTCTGGATAAAAATTTTTGAATTCGATAAAAATTGGAAAAGATGCGTCTATAGCTTATTATCGGGTGATAATATCACCGGCTATAGTTTACTTCTCGCAAAAAAAACGGTATTTTTTAGCGATTTTTCTTGTTTTCTACCTTAAAATTAGGTCTTTTTACATTAATGGAAGAAAAAAATAGTGAAATTGACCGCATTGATAATCGTATTATTGATGCGCTTGTTGAAAACGGCCGTATATCTATTACCGAACTTTCCGAGAAAGTCGGCCTTTCCAAAACGCCATGCCAATTGCGTTTGAAAAGGCTCATGAATGACGGCTATATTACCGGCTTTCGCGCCGTGCTCAATCCAGCAAAAATGGGACTTGAACACATCGCTTTTGCAGAAGTGAAACTTTCCGACACAAGAGAAGAAGCTTTGCGGGCTTTCAATGCTGCCGTTAAAAAAATACGGGAAGTGGAAGAATGTCACATGATTGCAAGCTCTTTCGATTATCTCTTGAAAGTGCGAACCAGCGACATCAAGCGCTACCGCATTGTTCTTGGCGAAAAAATTTCCGCCTTGCCCTATGTTGAAAGTACATCAACCTTTGTGGTTATGCAAAATGTCGTAGATTCCGGTTTCAGACGCTAACCGATATTCCGGAGCGGGAAACCTCCGGCAAATACCCTGTATTTGTCGGGCCCGTGCATAGGCTTTAAAGGCAAAAAGCCGGTCGGTCGTCAACAAAATGCAACAGACATATTTTTCAATCAATTGAGTTTTGGATGCTGGTCGACGAGATTTTGTCTCTGTTCCTCAAGGTCGGAAATTTTGTTTTCAATTTCATTGACCTGATCTTCGATATAATCGAAATGTTCCTGCAAAACTTCTTTTGCTTCGGTTTTGGATGAAGCAACCGGTGTTGCATCTTTTAACGGGCGATTGGCCGTTTCCGGCATTTTGACAGCTGCAATAAAGCCGAACACTGCAACCACCATAAGATAATAGGCCGGCATATAAAGAGATTGTAAAGTTTCAACAAGCCAGGCTGCAATAGGTGGCGTAAGACCGGCAATCAGCACCGCAATATTGAAACAGATTGCAAGCGTTCTGAAGCGTACATCTGTCGGGAAAAGTGCCGGAAGGATAGAGGCCATAACACCGATGAAACAGCAAAGAAGAACCGCAAGAATGGCAATTCCCCCTGCAATCATAAACACATTGTGATGCATAACCATATAAAAAGCGGGAATAGCGAGAAATAACTGTCCGACAGAACCGATGAACAAAAACGGTTTGCGACCGATTCTATCGCTTAAAAAACCGACAAGCGGTTGCACTAGAAGCATGAAAGCCATGACAACAATGATAATAAGAACGCCATGGTCATAACTGTAACCGAGATTAACGGACAAAAAGTTCGGCATATAGGTGAGCAACATATAATAGGTCGAGTTCACCGCAACCACCAACAGACAACTGATAACAATACCGTTGAGGTTTTCCTTGATGATGGTACCGACAGATGTTGTCTCGACCTTTTCCTGTTCTTCTTCGGCCGAATTGTTATTCTGGGCTTCATAAGTGGGTGATTCATCCAATGATTTTCTTAAATAAAGGCCGATCAATCCCAGCGGTAATGAAATAAAGAACGGAATACGCCAGCCCCAATCCCCCATTGCTTCCTGCCCGATTGCAATAGAAATTGTCGACACCACCAAGGCACCCACAAGAAAACCGGCAATGGAACCGAAATCAAGCCAGCTCGCCATAAAGCCGCGTTTTCTATCCGGTGAATATTCGCTCACGAAAACCACCGCACCGGCATATTCGCCACCAACCGAAAGCCCCTGTATGATTTTAGCCAGAAGCAGCAAAAGCGGGGCAAATACCCCGATTGTTGCATAAGAAGGTATGAGGCCAATGGCAAATGTGCTTGCCGACATCAAAATAATTGTAAAAGAGAGAATGTTTTTACGGCCATATTTGTCGCCCAGATAACCGAAAATAGCGCCGCCCATCGGTCTGAACAGAAACGGAATGGAAAAAGTGGCAAGAGAAGCGATCAACTGCACCGATTGGGGAGCAGAGGCAAAAAACGTGTGTCCGATAATGACTGCCAGAAAACCGTAGACACTGAAATCGAACCACTCGATGGCATTTCCAAGACCGGCAGCGCAGATAACTTTTCGCAGCTCTTTGTTTCCGACAATTGGAATATCTTTGACAGTAAGTGGTTGTTGTGTCGTTTCTGACATATGTTCTTCCTTATTCCTGATACGTCTTTGCCAAAAGCCTCCGCCTCTTTTAGACAAAAGACATATCTCTTCGATAAGCGCAAAATACTACGCAAATGAAGACCGTTTCATTACCAAATCTCACGATGTCGCGGTTTGCCCTTCCCCCCGTTTAAAAAAAGTCAATTAACGACTTGCTTCCATCAGTTCTGTCGTTAAAAATAAACAGGAAACTGATAAAGGGCTAAAGACGGCTGAACATTTGCCCACAACAACGATAATGACCATTTTGAAATTAGGGCCAGATCAATAACCGTCAACCAAAATCACATATGAGGGGTACAGTATAGTGAGAAAAATCGAAAATAACAACCCGAATTGCGCTGTGGAACTTTTGATGTGGATATATCTTTTCAGTTCAACAGATGAAAGTGGATGTCATTTAAAGCGTCATCCTATGATTAACACCTATGTTTTTTAATTAAGTCCGATTGACTGTTACACTGATTGAGCCATGGAAGAACTGATCTACATATTACCATTTGATCTGCACGGTGTCGAAATTGTTGTTACAATTCTTATAGTGGCACTGGTCTTGTTCTCTATTGTCATGCGGATTTTGAAAGTTCCCCAGAAACTTATGGTAATCGCGACCGGTGCTCTTGCAATGAGTATCTATATGGCTTTCCAGACTGACGGTCCGGGGCCTATACAACCTCTGATAAACCTCGCCCAAAGGCAAAAGCAGCTCGATCAACAATTCGAAAACAAACCATTGAAATTCGAAAATGTGACATTCACCGATGTCAAAGTGCGCGCCCATTCGCTTACACTCACTTTAAAAAACAACAACCCGTTGCCCGAAGGATCCACGAAAGACGACCTTGAGGCCTATGCCAATTCTTATCTGAATAAAAAGCTCGTCGACTATTGTGAAATACTCAACGCCGAACAAGCGCTACCCTATCGAAAGACCAACCAGCGATATTTTGATTTGACGATCACATCCTATTACGTCAAATTTATTGATGGGGATAAAAGCGCCAAGATGGAAATTCCGGTATCAAGCTGCACGGATAAACCGGCTACAAGCTCAAAACCGGATAAAGCTAAAAATTCCGAAACCGATAAATCCGAAAATTCCGAACAGGATAAATAAAGAGCTTTTGGAAAACTCTCACCGGAAAAGCTCGAAAAACGAGCTTTTCAAAATGCGCCTCTTTAAACGCGTCTCTTTATGAGACCGTTTGGCTTATAAAACTGTTCGGGTAAGGCTGTTTAGAGCTTATCGGATTTTTATTGCGGCAACATTGCTTTTACTGGTCTTGTCTTCGGCCACTTTCGAGAAACCGAACAATGATGGTTTTAACAAGAGTGATCGCATTTTAAACAACCAGCGCAATCGTGTTTTTAAAAATCTGGTGCATTCACTTTTTCCTTGGTCATTGTCCATCGCCTATTCGCACCCGTCTATTTTCCTGTCAGTTTTTCCCATCGGTTTTCCCCATAGGTTTTCCCCATAGGTTTTCCAATGACAAAAAGTTTTGGCAATCTCTACGTCTTATTGCTTTGGATAGAATGAAAAGAGGTATAAAATCACATAACGAGGACTTAAAGGGATAGATTATGTTAGAGAAACGCAAATTTTATATAAATGGCGCCTGGGTCGAGCCTGTCGAAGCGCACGACCTCGAGGTGATTGATCCTTCAACTGAAGAAGTCTGTGCTGTCATCAGCAATGGCACGTCAAAAGATGTCGATCGTGCAGTTGCAGCAGCAAAAGCAGCCTTTGAGGGATGGAAGCACACCGACCCGCAAAAGCGTTTAACCTTTGTTGAAAAAATATTGGCTATCTATAACCAGCGCCAAGGCGAAATGGCCAAAGCTATTTCAACCGAAATGGGTGCGCCTATTGATATGGCTATTGAACAACAGGTTGGAGCCGGTGCCCGCCATATCGAAACTTTCATTGATAGCTTTTTGCATTTTTCCTTCCAGACCGATCTTGTCAAAGGTCATAAGGATAGTGCGCTACAATATGAGCCGGTCGGCGTCGTCGGTCTTATTACGCCATGGAACTGGCCAATGAACCAGATTACCTTGAAGGTCATTCCGGCAATGCTTGCCGGTTGTACCATGGTTTTAAAACCATCGGAAATTGCCCCGCTTTCCGCTTTATTATTTGCCGATATTATTGATCAGGCCGGGGTTCCGAAGGGTGTGTTCAATCTCGTCAATGGTGATGGTGCCGGTGTTGGAACATGTATTTCCGGCCATCCGGATATTGCAATGATAAGCTTTACCGGTTCCACCCGCGCAGGTAAGGCAATTTCCAAAAATGCAGCCGATACACTGAAACGTGTAGGACTGGAACTTGGCGGCAAGGGGGCCAATCTGGTTTTTGCCGATGCCCGTGAAGATGCTGTCAAATGGAGCGTTTTAAGGTGTTTCAATAATAGCGGCCAAAGCTGCAATGCACCGACGCGTATGTTTGTCGAGCGTTCTATTTATGAAAAAGCCAAAAAAACAGCAAAAGAAGTAGCAAATAATGTCAAACTTGCTGTGGCGAGCGAACACGGAAACCATTTGGGACCGGTTGTATCCAAAGCACAATTTGACAAGATTGAAGGCCTTATCCAATCGGGTATCGACGAAGGTGCAACGCTTATTGCCGGTGGAACGGGTCTGCCCGAAGGTATCAATCATGGCTACTTTGTCCGCCCGACTGTTTTTGCCGATGTCAAACCGAATATGAGAATTTTCCGTGAAGAAATTTTCGGGCCGGTTCTGTCGATGATACCTTTTGATACAGAAGAAGAAGCCTTGGCTATGGCGAGTGACACAGATTATGGTCTGACCAACTATGTCCAATCCGAGGACAAGGAAAAATGCCACCGTATTGCAACGGCCTTGCGGTCCGGCATGGTTGAAGTTAACGGTTTGAGCTTGCCGAAGGGAAGCTATTTCGGCGGCGTCAAATATTCCGGCCATGCCCGTGAAGGTGGCATCTGGGGAATCAAGGAATTTCTTGACACCAAAGCCATTTCCGAGTGGTAAAACAAGATTACTCTTTCCGGCAAAAAGCCGTTTCCTTTTTGCCGGAAATGCAAATTTATGACTTTTGCATGTGAGCAGAATAAAATTTGATCAGACCGGTAAGTGATGACACGGCCGAAGGTCAACATATCGGCCAATGGCTGGCGAAGAATTGTCAGAAGCTAAAATTGTTGGAAATGTCGCGCGCGTCTTTAAACGCTCACCCGTGAAGGGCCGTTGAAAATCAATCAAAATTTGATTTTAGGACCAAAAACCCGATTGAAATCCAGAACCGAAAACCCGATTGAAAATCAGAGATTCAATTGAGGTTTCTTTGCCATAACCCGTTACTGCACACTTGCAACGAGAAGCAATAAACCGTGATATTTTCTATGAAGATGATGATCTTTTAGTTATCAACAAACCGGCAGGCCTTGTTATCCATCCCGACAACGGAAAAGAGACCGGAACAATGGTCAATGCCGTGGTCTACTCGTCCGGTTTTTCGCTTTCCGATATTGGCTCTCTTTAAAAGATCGTTCGGCTTATAAGAGCGTTTAAAATTTACCGGATTTATCGTGTTTCAACAGGGCTTTCTTGTGTCTTGTCTTCTCGCAACTTTTTTAAAAAATAAACGACAACACTTTAATAGCTACGTTCGCATTTTAAATAATAGGGGCAATCGTATTTTTAAAAAAGCCGTTTGCACGGAAATACCGGTTCTTCCATTTTTCGAACGACAGACGTTTCTCCAATATGGACATCTTGGGGCTTCGGGAAAAAGGAGAGCCGATAAAAATTGCCCTCTGTGGGCTTTAAAAGGATAAATATGTTAGATAAACGCAAATTTTATATAAATGGTGCCTGGGTTGAACCATTAGAGGCTCATGACCTCAAAGTGATTGACCCGTCCACGGAAGAAGCTTGTGCTGTCATCAGCAATGGCACGTCAAAAGACGTCGATCGCGCCGTTACAGCAGCAAAAGCAGCCTTTGAGGGATGGAAGCATACCGACCCGCAAAAACGTTTAACCTTTGTTGAAAAAATATTGTCGATCTATAACCGGCGCAGAGGTGAAATGGCAAAAGCTATTTCAACGGAAATGGGCGCCCCCATTGATATGGCCTTGGAACAACAAGTCGGAGGCGGCGCTTTCTTTATCGAAGGCTTTATTGATAGCTTTAAACATTTTTCTTTTAAGACCGATCTTGTAAAAGGTCATAAAGATAGTGCGCTTCAATATGAGCCGGTCGGTGTCGTCGGTCTCATTACGCCATGGAACTGGCCAATGAACCTGATTAACCTGAAGGTTATTCCGGCATTGCTTGCCGGTTGTACGATGGTCTTGAAGCCTTCTGAAATTGCTCCACTTTCCGGCCTATTATATGCCGATATTATCGATGAGGCGGGTCTTCCCAAGGGTGTGTTCAACCTTGTCAATGGTGATGGTGCGGGTGTTGGAACATGTCTTTCCGGTCATCCCGACATTGCTATGATAAGCTTTACCGGTTCTACCCGCGTTGGCAAAGCAATTTCCAAAAATGCTTCCGACACATTAAAACATGTTGATCTGGAGCTTGGTGGTAAAGGAGCGAATCTGGTTTTTGCCGATGCCCGTGAAGATGCGATCAAATGGAGCGTTCTAGCCTGCTTCAACAATAGCGGACAGAGTTGCAATGCACCAACCCGTATGTTTGTCGAGCGTTCCATTTATGAAAAAGCCAAGAAAATTGCTAAAGAAGTAGCAAATAATGTCAAACTTGCTGTTGCGAGCGAGCGCGGAGACCATTTGGGACCGGTTGTTTCAAAAGCCCAGTTCGACAAAATCCAAGGCCTTATCCAATCGGGTATCGACGAGGGTGCAACGCTTATCGCCGGAGGTACCGGCTTGGCTGACGGTTTCAAGCGCGGCTATTTTGTTCGTCCGACTGTTTTTGCTGATGTCAAACCGAACATGAAAATTTTCCGTGAAGAAATTTTCGGGCCGGTTCTGTCGATGATTCCTTTCGACAGTGAAGAAGAAGCCATAGCAATGGCTAATGACACGGATTATGGCCTGACGAACTATGTCCAATCCGGAGACAAGGAAAAATGCCACCGTGTTGCAACGGCCTTGCGTTCCGGCATGGTTGAAGTTAACGGTAAGAGCTTGCCGAAGGAAAGCTTCTTCGGTGGTGTCAAATATTCCGGCCATGCCCGTGAAGGTAGTATCTGGGGAATCAAACAATTTCTTGATACCAAAGCCATCTCCGAATGGTAATATAATGATGATCCGTCCCGGCAAAGGGAACATTTCCTCTTGCCGGAGCGGCTCAATTTCGTAAACTTTAAACGTCGATAGGGCTTCATTTGATCAGACTGGTAAGTGATGACACGGCCGAAGGTCAACGCGTCGATCAATGGCTGGCACGAAATTGTCCGGAAATGTCGCGTTCGCGTCTTCAAGCTCTCATTCGTGAAGGACAGTTGAAAATAAATCAACTTGTTATACGCGAACCGAAAACGCGGTTAAAAACCGGCGATTCGATTGAAGTTTCTTTGCCGGAACCCGTTGCCGCACAACCACGGGGAGAAGCAATAGACCTTGATATTCTCTATGAAGATGATGATCTTATAGTTATCAACAAACCGGCAGGCCTTGTTGTCCATCCCGGCAATGGCAACGAGACAGGAACACTGGTTAACGCCCTGATCTACCACTGCGGTTCATCGCTTTCGGGCATCGGGGGCGTCAAACGTCCAGGAATCGTGCACCGCCTCGACAAGGATACAAGCGGTGTTATGGTTGTTGCCAAAAATGACCATGCCCATAATGTTTTAAGCCGCCAGTTTGCTGATCATGGCCGGCAAGGCCCTCTCGAACGCAGCTATCAGGCTGTTGTGTGGGGCGCTTTGTCACAAAAGGCCGGTGTCGTTGACACCTATCTCGGACGTTCCTCACGGGATCGTATAAAAAGAGCCGTTGTTTCGCCCACCCAGATGGATGCCCGCCACGCAATAACACATTATCAATTATTGGAGTCATTCGGGAAAACAAATGAAAAGGAAGCGATTGCAAGTCTGATTGAATGCCGATTGGAAACAGGACGTACACACCAGATCCGTGTGCATATGGCTCACATTGGCCACCCGCTTGTCGGCGATCAGGTTTATGGCAGTGCTTTCAAGACAAAAGCCAATATGTTACCCGATGACTTAAAAACAATTGTCAGCGCATTTCCGCGTCAAGCTCTTCATGCTGCGACACTTGTCTTCGAACATCCATCTACCGGAAAAATCATGCGCTTTACGAGTAGCCTGCCAACTGATATGCTCAATCTTATCGGGGCATTTCGGAAATTTAGGTGAAACTATTTTGGCTTTGGCGGGTTTGTTTGATTGAACGTCAACCGGACATCCGCATATTTCTTAAAAAGGCCATATAGACGGTGTAATGTGCTTGTTACATCCTAGTCGGAAAAAGGATATTTTTCGTTTTCGCCTATAATGGGAGAACGCGCTAAAGGAGGGTGCTTTATGGCCCAGACAAATTTACCATCAGTTGCTAACGGTGATGGGGGACTTACCCGCTATCTGGAAGAGATACGCCGGTTTCCTATGCTGGAGCCACAGGAAGAATATATGCTTGCGAAACGTTATCGCGAGCATAACGACCCGAAGGCAGCTCATAAACTCGTTACCAGTCATTTAAGACTCGTTGCAAAAATTGCAATGGGCTATCGTGGCTATGGTCTGCCGATCGGCGAAGTTATTTCCGAGGGCAATGTCGGACTGATGCAGGCTGTCAAACGTTTTGAACCGGAACGCGGCTTCAGGCTTGCCACTTATGCCATGTGGTGGATTAAAGCCTCTATTCAGGAATATGTTTTGCGTTCGTGGAGCCTTGTAAAAATGGGCACCACGGCCAATCAGAAGCGCCTGTTTTTCAATTTGAGAAAAGTCAAAAGCAAGATTCAAGCTTTAGATGACGGCGACCTTAACCCCGAACAGGTCAAGGAAATTGCGACCCGTCTTAATGTCAGCGAAGATGATGTCATTTCGATGAACCGGCGCTTGTCCGGCGACACATCACTCAATGCGCCAATCCGTGCGAGTGAAGGTGAAAGTGGAGAATGGCAGGATTGGCTCGTTGATGATTCAAGCAGTCAGGAACAGTTGCTGATTGAAGAAGACGAACTCGAAAATCGTCGTGCTATGCTTGAAAAAGCAATGGAAGGTCTCAATGATCGTGAGAAACGGATTTTTAAAGCCCGCCGTTTGTCGGACGATCCGGTCACGCTTGAAGAACTTTCGACAGAATTTGGCATTAGCCGTGAACGCGTTCGTCAAATTGAAGTACGCGCTTTCGAGAAAGTGCAGAACGCTGTGAGAGCTGAAGCCATTGCGCAGAAACATGCTCTGCTGCCAACCACGCCAAAAAAACTCGCACCTGCGGCAAACAAATAAACATAACCGGAAAGCATTCCGGTTATTGGCGGCAGTTGATTGGAAAACGCAAAATTTTGTTAAAGGAGCAGCAAGAATTTCCGACGAAACAAAAAATGAATTCTTGCGCCCCCACAAAAAATAAAATTAAAAGGCTCGAAAGAGCCTTTTTCTGTTTTTCATATTTGGTTTTTGGCTTCTAAAAATTTCGTGAAAGCGGTTAGATTGATAGGAATGCTCGTTTCTTTTATGAAATTTCCGCAGCTCTAAAAATACTAGTATCTATTCAACGCTTTTGGCTCGGCGATATTTTGATCTCCCGCACATTAGCGAGGCTTTTATATCGACCTTCTTTTTAATGAGCAATCGGGAGCTTGATCGAGGCCCATTCCGGCATTCGGTTATTTGTTCAAGAAAAAGCGAGCAGAAATTTTGATCAGGTAGCTTTTTAACTGCTACCGTTTTTCCTGCCCCTACTTCCCGCCTCTACACCCCGCAAAGAGTATGGAAAAGGCAATCGCCAATGACCTTCGGTAATTCTTGCCAGATACCACTTTACACCACCGTTCTTTTCCAACGGTAACCAATGGAAACAAATCCAGCTGCTTTACTTCGCATTCGACAATACGGCTTCAAGTAATCAAACGGCTATTCGGTGTCTTCTTCACCAGCATCGCCAGATTGATCGTCATTGGTAGAGTTTTGTCCGCCACTATCCGGTGCTTCCGTTGCATCTGAAGGGCTCGCAGAATTGACCTCCGCATTAACGCCACTTTGTCCGCCGTTTTCCGGATTATCTTGTGGCAAGGCATTATTATTTTCCGCATTGTCACCAGAAGGAGCAGATGCATTTTCTTTGTCAGAAGTCTGCTTCTGATCATAAAGAGTGGGTTTATTGTTCTGGTTCAGCCAGCTATCAATAACCTGATTGAAAACAGCTTCCCCATTTGGCCCTTTTGAAAAAGTCAGTTCCGAAACCCGTTTGTTTTTATCGGTAATGACAAGCCGGATCCATCCCAATTGTTTCATAAGTTGTAAATTGCGATCACGGAACGGATTTGCCCCGCTTAATGCAAAGAGGAAGAAATCATCATCGATTTTTGCTTCGACAGTACCTGTTAGCTGTTGGCCGGGTGCCTGTTCACTGTCCTTGAATGTTAATTCATGCACATTATCAATCGCCTTGCCTTCAAAATCATCCGGAACGATAAATATCGCCTCGATGAGATAGGCAGCAGGTAAAGATGGGTCGGTGTTGCGCCGGAGAGTCAACCTCAAAGAAAGCTTCTCGTCGGGAATTGTCACATTGCCGCGCACTGCAATTTCTTCCGGACCTTGCGAATTGGATTTGTCTTTGACAATTGACCATTGAACTGTACCGGTCTCGACTTTTTCATCCTGTTGATCGGTACGCGCTTGATAAAAGGTTGCTTCGCCGGGTTGTTCTTGCGGCGTTGTTGTATCTATTGTTCCGGCCGATGTTGACGTTCCCTCGCCGGGCTTCACCGGGCTCTGTGCCGGCCCTTCGTCAACTTCACTACCGTCAGCCAGCAAACGCTGGGTGAATTTTTCTTTCGGCTGCTCGCTTGTGCCCGTATTTCCGGCTATATGTTGTTCCGCGTCTTGCGACTTGTTCCTGCCTGAAAGAAATGACCAGGCTGTCAAAAGAACACCAACAACAACAATAAGCACCACAGCACTTGATAAGCCGATGACAATTGCCTTCTTTCTTGCTGCACGCCTTTCTGTACGGCGAGCGGCTTGTACAAATATATCGGAAACAATATCATAATCGCCGTTTTGCTGATTATTGCCCAAGGCCTTTGCTGACTGGAGTTCTTGTTCGGCCTTTTCCTGTTCCGCCTCTTTTTCGGCAGCTATAATATCTTCCATATTGACCGGTTCGGCATCCGGCACTTGTTGATGGAGACTGGGCTTAGCCGCCTCTTCGCGCTCTTTTTGGAGGTTTTGTTCCCCTTCATCAATGGTAGAAAGCGGTGTTTTGTCGTGATCAAAACCCGACTCGCGAGAAAAAGCAGGTGCTCCTTCACGGATATCACCATTTTTATTTTCGTTTCCGACCGGATGACTGGAAGTTTGATAATTACTCTTTTCTAAATTCTGTTTGTGCCCGATTTCATCGGCTGAAGATAAAACCGTTTTAGATTCTAAAGCAGTTTGTTCGCCAGCCTTATTCGAAGCTTCGCCACCGAGCCTGTCAGCATTATCAGCCGTGTGTCCGGTGGAAAATATCGGCGCGGTTGATGCTGCAACCTTTTCGGATGCTTTTAAACCGGATTCACCGGGTTCTGATTTTTCCATTCCGGATTCCTGTTTTTCAGGTTCCGGACCATGTTTTGAAAGTTTGTCAGATGATGAAACCGGAGCAGGCTCAATTGAAGATTGCTCCTCCGGCTTTTTGATCAAAATATTTGAAAGAAGCTCCTGTTCGACAGCGACATAATCGGCTTCAACACTTTTGATAGCGTCATCAAGTGCCTGAAGCTGTGCTTCGGCTACACTTGGAGAAACGTCGGTTTCAGCAAGTTTCCGCTCGACAGTTTCACGAGCACGGGCATAAACCCGCGCCCGCAATTGTGGTGTCGGATTTTCCTGAGCATCAATCGTTTTTTTTAACAAACCTGCGAAATTCGCCATCGGCTTTTGCTTTCTCACATCCTTAACAACCAGTAAGCAAGTTGTTTTCTAAGTTGCTTCGGATTGTTGACCGATATTGTTTGTAACAACGCTATCCGGTAAATTCATTCTCCAAGCCTAAAATAAATATAGTCTTGGAAAACAATCGTCAAATCCGGACTAATCTTCAGATCACGGAAGCATTGCACAAACTTTTACCTGTCCTCAAACGGATCAGTAACAAGAATTGTATCCTGACGTTCCGGACTTGTTGATAAAAGCGCAACCGGAGCGCCGATCAATTCTTCAATATGGCGGACATATTTGACCGCTTTGGCAGGCAACTCGGCCCAGCTTCTTGCGCCGGCAGTGGTTTCTTTCCAGCCTTCCATGGTTTCATAAATCGGCTTCAAACGCGCCTGCGCTCCCATTGAGGAGGGCATATAATCAATCTTTTTGCCATCAAGCTCATAGGCGACGCAAATCTTGATTTCGTCCAGTCCGTCAAGAACATCAAGCTTGGTAAGTGCGATACCGTTAATGCCACAGACAGCAATCATCTGACGCAACAACACCGCATCAAGCCAGCCACAACGGCGCTTACGCCCGGTGACGACACCATATTCATGTCCGTGCGTTCCAAGATATTCACCAGCTTCATTTTTCTGTTCGGTCGGAAACGGTCCTTCGCCAACGCGCGTGGTATAGGCCTTGGCAATACCGAGAACATAGTTGATTGCCCCCGGCCCCATTCCCGAACCCGTTGCGGCCTGCCCCGCAATCGTATTGGATGAAGTTACATAAGGATATGTACCGAAATCATTATCAAGAAGTGCACCTTGCGCACCTTCAAAAAGAATTCGTGAACCGGCACGGCGTTGCTCGTCAAGCAATTTCCATGTGCGGTCCATAAAGGGAAGAATATCGCCCGCCACTTCCATCAACTCGTCATAAAGTGTTTTTGGATCGATCTCCGGTTTTCCCATGCCGCGACGAAGCGGATTGTGGTGGGCAAGCAACCGTTCGATCTTTTTCATCAAAGTATCGGGTTCGGCGAGATCCATCACACGAATTGAACGGCGGCCGACTTTGTCTTCATAGGCAGGCCCTATGCCGCGCTTGGTTGTACCGATTTTAAGACTTGATGTGGCGTCTTCTCGTGCGGCGTCAAGATCACGGTGAAGAGAAAGAATAAGCGGTGCATTTTCTGCAATACGCAGATTTTCCGGTGTAATTTTAATCCCCTGTCCGCGAAGTTTTTTCAACTCTTCCACAAAGTGATGCGGGTCAACAACAACACCATTGCCGATAATTGACAATTTGCCACGCACAACCCCCGAGGGAAACAGCGACAATTTATAACTTGTTCCATCAATAACCAATGTGTGACCGGCATTATGCCCGCCCTGATAACGCACCACCACATCTGCACGTTCGGATAACCAGTCAACAATCTTGCCTTTTCCCTCGTCACCCCACTGTGCACCGACAACCACTACATTGGCCATAATATTCTCCGTCCAATTTGAAGGTTTTCCAACCTTCTTTCAGCAATAAACGAGTTTCTTATACCGGACTCTCCTGTCGAGTGCGACTCCTCTTTTGCGCTTTTACGCCGAAAAAATTTGGATTTTTCCCAATCCAAGTCAATTTTCCGACATAACATAAAAGACCAAAACCGGTTAAAAACATAAGAAACTACAAACGGAGTGAAATCCAAAACCTTGTTTTCGACGAAAGTGTTGTTGAAAAATTCTTTTGACCATTCGCTGCATTTTTAAAACAATCGGCACAGCACCTTCAATCCGACGATATTCCTGTCGAAACGTGTCGTTATCACCACCGAAAGATGCCATTATCTCGATAGAAAGGTGTCTTTATTGATAAAGGAAGGTACCTCCAATGGAAAAGCGTCGTCGTCCCTGTTGAACGATGCCTTTATTCCAATGGAAAGGCGTCGTTATCTCTATCAAAAAGGGTCGTTATTCCTACCAGAAGAAATCTTTGTTCTTACCGAAAGGGTGTCTTTGGTTTCCGGCTTTTTCTTCTATCCGGTTCAGTTTTACAGACGAGAACGTCAAGGCAAAAAGCCAAGTCTATCAATTGTCCAAATCAAGACCATCAAACCGCTTTTATTATTAAAATTTTGCGATAATCTTGATGTTTTTTAAATCGATTTAATTAAATGCCGGATATTAACTCAAGTGATTCTCCATTCACCGGATCAAAAGAGGTCAATTAGTTTCGGAACTTGTACTTTATTGCCGAAAACATTTTTTTGGGGCCTACGAAAAACATTTAACCACATAAATTTATTTAAATTGTTCAACAATTTTTATTGTCTTCTACAGAGACAGAATGATAAACATAACATATTGATAATAAACGTTTGTTTTCGTTTTTATGAATTTACACAAAGCGAATATAAAGAATTTTTTGGGGAACATTTTTTTCTAAAAAACAGGTCGGAAAAACAAATTTTTAAAAATTTTATCTTTTCAATTTAATTTTTTATATCAAAAACATCATAAAAAACAATATGTTAGATGATATCGGTAATTTTGTCGTTTTTGTTATAAAGTCTGATTATCAACATTAGTGGACTAAACAGTATTGTCTTTTCCTTATCAACCATTTATTCGTGAACAATTATCGATTGTTCAATAATCACCTTCATTGAACTCACGATAAAAACATAACGTGTTACTGGTCACTAATCGGATCACATTGTCATTGGAATGTAACACCTGTGCGACGTTTTACTGTCCATCTGGTGGGGGCTTTGGCTGCTTGAACATGAAACGCTTTGGTTTTTCAGGTTGCGTTCTGTCGATATCTATGGGAGGCAGTTCATGCTAAACATTTTTAAACACGCGCCAAACAAACCGCGTGTCCCTGAAGCGGAAATCGACCCGCTTTATCGTCGTCTGCGTTGGCAGATTTTCTTCGGGATATTCTTCGGTTACGCCGCCTATTATCTCGTACGTAAGAACTTTGCTCTGGCTATGCCTTCTCTGGTCGAACAAGGCTTTACCCGTGGTGATTTGGGTTTTGCCTTATCGGCTGTTTCTGTAGCTTATGGTATTTCGAAATTTATTATGGGGGCAGTCTCGGACCGCTCCAATCCGCGCGTTTTCCTGCCGGTCGGTTTGATTCTCGCGTCAGTTGTCATGCTGATCATGGGCTTTGTTCCATGGGCTACATCAAGCATTGCCGTCATGTTCGTGTTGCTTTTCATTTGCGGCTGGTTTCAGGGCATGGGTTGGCCTCCCTGCGGGCGCACAATGGTGCACTGGTGGTCACAAAAAGAACGCGGCGGTATCGTTTCTTTGTGGAACTGCGCCCATAATGTCGGCGGTGGTCTTCCTCCAATCCTCTTCATGCTTGGCATGGCATGGTTCAACGATTGGCATGCAGCCTTTTATATGCCTGCTTTTGCTGCCATTCTGGTCGCCATTTTTGCCTTTGCAATGATGCGCGATACACCGCAATCTTGCGGCCTGCCGCCAATTGAAGAATATAAAAACGACTATCCGGAAAACTATTCGGAAAAGAACGAGGTTGAACTCACAACCAAGCAGATTTTCACCCAATATGTTTTGCCGAACAAGCTCCTCTGGTATATCGCTTTTGCCAATGTTTTTGTTTATCTGTTGCGTTATGGCGTTCTCGACTGGTCGCCGACTTATTTGAAAGAAGTCAAACACTTTGCAGTCGACCAGTCTTCCTGGGCTTATTTCTTCTATGAATATGCAGGCATTCCCGGCACACTTCTTTGCGGCTGGATGTCCGATAAGGTCTTCCACGGCAACCGTGGTGCAACCGGTGTTTTCTTCATGACATTGGTAACCATTGCCACTGTTATTTACTGGCTCAACCCTGAAGGCCATCCCAATATCGATATGATCTGCATGATCGTTATCGGCTTTTTGATCTATGGGCCTGTTATGTTGATCGGTCTTCATGCTCTCGAATTGGCGCCGAAGAAAGCGGCTGGTACTGCTGCAGGTTTCACCGGTCTTTTCGGTTACCTTGGTGGTTCGGTTGCTGCTAGCGCGATCGTTGGTTATACGGTCGACTATTTCGGCTGGAACGGTGGTTTCCTTCTCATGATTGGTGGCGGTGTCATCGCTGTCATCCTTCTTGCTATCGAAATGGTTGGCGAACGCAAGCAACATAAAGAGCAAGCAAACTGATCGGCGTTCCATCCGATAAAGTGACGCCAATCACAAAAAGAAGACGTCTTTTGAAGAAGACGTCTTTCAAAGAAAAAAGTGTTTTATAAAAGCACTCTTTAAACTTGTTGCTGACAGGGCCGGTGCTGAAGGGTTCAACTTTCAGCACCACCGCCAATGACGATGACAGTGCCAAAGTTGTTATTGTTCATCGACTTCCCAGATAAAGCCGTTAACTATCTTCATCCGTGATATTTATAAAAGTTGAGCTTTCCCGTAAAACTATGGGAAATCCTACTCCCTTAAAGAGCCTTTTAGGCTCACACGAATGATTTGAGACGCACATCCCGTCTGTTTTTCATTGGGTTCATTCCATCCGCGTTTTATCCGGCTCTGCCCCGCCGGAAAACTGTTGCTACAAAGCTGATGGAGCCTTGGATAAATCGGTGCGACTTACCGTAACATCAAGCCTGAAATGGATAAGCGAACGGGCGCGCGAGCTTTTGTCATTTTCAAATTATTGTTTATGAAAAGGCCTTCTTCCTCATATCAAAGGACGGGGATTTTTCAGATATAAGCGCCTGATTGCATCAGCCGCCTTATAGGCAAGAGCTCCAACAGTTCCGGTCGGATTATAACCGGGATTTTGCGGAAAAGCCGAAGCGCCGACAACAAACAGATTATGCACGTCCCAATTTTGAAGATATTTATTGACGCTGCTATTTTCCGGATCGGCTCCCATTATAAAGCCGCCGACAACGTGGGAAGATTGGTATGGTACCGAATTCCAATGTCCTTTTGACGGCTGTTGAACAATTTGATCAGGCCCCATTGCCTTTGCAATCTCTGCAACTTTTCCGGTGCAATAAAGCGCCATTTTTCGTTCATTGTCGGTGTAGTCATAAGTTATACGCAAAAGCGGCCGTCCGTGCGGATCCTTATATGTCGGGTCAAGAGACAGATAATTTGCCGGTGACGAATAATTCGATGCTTCACAACCGATCGACATTGTGGACAGATAATGTTTCACCGTGGCAGCTTTCCATGTTTTCCCCCATCTTGGCGTATCGGGAGGAACTGGCCGGAACGCGATGGGAGCGGCGCCAATCGGCGTTACCCGAATACTGCCACCGCCAAAAAAGCCAAGCCCCGAATGGTCAAAATTGTCATTATTGAAATCGTCAATGCCCATACCGACAGCACCTGCGCCAATGAAGGGATTGAAAATCGTTTTGTCGTTGAAAAACAATTGAACATTATTGGCCGTCTGGTACGCATAATTTCGGCCGGTCGTACCACTCTTATCTATCGGGTTATAAGCCTTACCAACGCCTGAAAGCAGCATAAGGCGCACATTTTCAAGTGTGAAAGCCGAGACCACCACAATATCGGCCGGCTGCTCGTATTCTATTCCCTCTTCATCGATAAAGCGGATTCCTGTTGCGCGCTTTCCGTCACTATCAAGCATGACCTGCAAGACCTCGCTATTTACTCTCGCCGTGAAGTTTTTCTTCAGCATCAATGCGGGAATGACACAGGTGAGCGCACTTGCTTTCGAATAATTTGCGCAACCATAATTTGTGCAAAAGCCACAAAATGTACAAGGAGCCAAACTTACTCCGAGCTCGTTTGTATAGGCTTGCGAGAGAAGCGAAGAGGGAACAGGAAAAGAGTTATATCCCATTTTTTCGGCTGTTTTTGCAAACAATGCCGGCCCATAAGGCTGATCCATCGGAGGAGTTGGGTAGTCGCTTGAACGTGGCCCCTCGAACATATTGCCACCACGAATTTTTTTACCCCCGATATTTCCAGCTTTTCCCGAGGTTCCACAAAGTTTTTCAAACCTGTCATAGAAGGGTTCCATCTCTTGCCAATCGGTTCCCCAGTCCTGCAAGGAAAGAAAATCCGGAATAGCACCTTTGCCATATCGTTCTTCAAGATGGCTTCTCAAACGAAATTCTTCAGGTTGAAAGCGGAATGTAATTCCTGCCCAGTGAAGACCTGCGCCGCCAATGCCATTGCCGGGATGAAACGACCCCCAATGGCGCATGGGCAAAGCCGTTTCAGAAACGTTATTTCTAACAGTCACAGCATTTTGGCGCGGTTCCACCATCAATTCCTGACGGTCGTTATAACGCAATTCATCGGGAACTGTTGTTATGTTGAAATCGCGTGCGGTATCACGCCATGGCCCCCGCTCGAAACCGACAACGCTCAAGCCCTCATCAGCCAATTCGTTGGCGATAATAGCACCCGCCCAGCCAAGACCGACTATCACTGCATCGACTTCCGGCAATTTTTGCGTCATGTCTTAACCCCTTCCCCGTTTAATCCGGCAATTTGGCAATACTCACCGGTTCAATATCAAGCTTTTGGTTATGTTGATGAATAAAGGCGCGGTAATCGTAACGCGCACCCGGAAACCCCAACATTTTCCAACTGACCATGTTTTTATTGCCCCCATAAATCGGATCGGCGAAAAAACCTTCCATAGTGTTTTGCAACACGATTTCAAAAAACAATTTTGCATCTATTCCCTGAAAGGCGATATTGCCTTCTTCCATGTCGTGCAAAACCCGATCACGTTGTTCGGGGGGCAAGGCGATAAATGACTGACCGAACTTGCTTGCGCAATATTCACTCAACGCTTTCAACCCCAAGCGGTAACGCTCACGCGGTGTCAACGAAGATTGGTCTCCTTGCTGGGGAGTGCCTTCCATGAAGGGAGCTGCCATATAATATTTTGCAAAATCGCCATATTTACCGGCAAGTTGCCTATCGATAAATTCGACACAGCCCGCTTCTTTTCCACTAATACTTAAGGAATCAGCCGGTATCAACTGCTCGACAATTGCTCCGAGAAGTTCGACTTCATCTTGTCTCAGGAAATACCATTTTCCGGCCGGAAAAACCTCCGGCATACTGACATCACCGGCAATCCAGTCTGGCACCGCGTTTACCACTGAAGCAAAGCTCGGAATGGTTGGTGTGAACGTCAAAAATGCTGCACCAGCCATCAAAAAATGTCGGCGAGAAAATCGGGCGGCACTGTTTTTCATGCTCTTTTCCTTTACGAGAATGCGACGACGGAATTGATCATTTATTCACCCGTCACCACGGCTTTTCTTGCGGGCTTCGAAAACTACATCTTTTCCGATCGGCGCGGCACGATTGCCCCAACTATTTCTGATATAATTGAGCACCGCCGCGATATCTTCATCCGACAAACTATTGCGAAAACTCGGCATGGTAGGTGCCGTCGGGTGCTTTTCTGTCGCGGTAGCGCGGTTGCCATTCAAAACCGCCATAACGGGATTTGTTAAATTCCGCATATCTATACTGCTTGGTTTTAAAAAAGCAGGTGCGATATTTTTCGTTCCTTCACCTTGAACGCCGTGACAGGCGCTACAATGAGCGCTAAATATCAAAGCCCCTTTTTGAAGTTCCGGACTGTCCGGCGCCATTGCTTTTTTTACGCCTATCTCTCCGGAGCCGGGAACGGATTTAAGGTAGGTTGCGATTGCCTGCAAATCTTTTTCGTCCACATGCTGGAGCGAATTGCTGACAGCTGCGCCCATCGGACCAGTGGCAAATGCATGGGCATTATTACCCGTTTTAAGATATTGAACGACTTCCTCGTTTTTCCATGCTCCGATACCATTCGCGCTATCGGAGGTTATCTCCGGCGCGTACCAGCCTTGCAGCACTGCTCCCTGATAAAGCTTATCTAATTTATCGGCACCAAATATATTTTTCGGTGTGTGGCACATGCCGCAATGGCCTAAACCTTCAACAAGATATGCCCCTCTGTTCCATTCATCTGTTTGTCTACGATCCGGAACAAAGCCATCCTTTTTAAAAAACAAGGTATTCCATCCGATAACAAGAAAACGGATATTAAAAGGAAATTTAAGCTCATTTTTCGGCAATGAAGCTTTAACGGGCGGTAGGGTGAAAAGATAGGCTTTGATTGCCAGAATATCCTCATTGCTCGCTTGCGCAAAATTCGGATAAGGCATTGCCGGATAGAGGAATTTTCCTCCTCTTGACCGGCCATATTTGACGGCATTGATGAAATCCTGATCGCTCCAATCACCAATGCCGGTTTGCCTGTCCGGCGTGATATTACCGGCGGTAATTTTCCCGAACGGGGTGAGCAGCGGCTCACCCCCTGAAAAATCCGCTTTGCCTTTTTTACTGTGACAAGCGACACAATCACCAATGCGGGCAAGATAAGCCCCCCGTTTGATTTCTGTTCTTTTTATTCCGGATAAAGAAAGGGGAGTAACGCCATTAATCGCCGGCCGCAAATTAATATAACTGACAATGGATAATAGAATGACAATAAAAAATATTGATGCAAACAGGAAATAGCGTTTCATAAACAATAACCTTTCCCGCTGCTACAATTTCGACTCAAATTTTCTTGTATAAGCCGGATAACATCATAATATCCGATAAAGGACGCTTTGAAAGTGCAATTTTATGTTATTTTTTCTTTGTCATGGGAGTAGATAACTTTACCCTTTGAAAATTCAAATATTTTATCGAAAATTCGACCAACGCATGCCGTTCCGTGTTTGAACTCATCAATTTTTCTTTGTTATCGAGCGAGGCCGCTATTCGTAACGACCAATCGTTTTCCGCGTTGAGAAAACTCGAAGAATGAATGGATGAGTTCTATGTATTTTTGAAATTTTCTGATAATTATATAGTTTATTTTTATCATATAATAGGAATTACATTTTCAAAAATAGAATTTAAAAACCTGAAACAAGACTCAATTAATATAAAGAATATTTTTACTTATTTAATATATAAGAATAATGCAAAAATAAATATTTTTAAAATCTTAATACATGAATATATATAAACTTATATTGAAATGAAAGAATGAACTTGGGTAATCGAAAAGACGGGACAGGGCCGATAAAGCGGAAAACCGGTATTACCCAAATTTTTAGTGTTGACACACCATGTAACGGGCATCTTCGCTATAAGTCAGCAATTTTTGCTTCAATTCCTTTGACACATCAACCGTTTTAAACCCGTTCTTCTGCCAAAAGAGTTGTGCCCCATGAACAGCAACAAGGGAAAGTTTGTCGAAATTTTCCCGCTCTGCTACATTGAACAGCAGCTCCACCGCTTTTTTGCCATTTCCCCCGCCTTGCGCTTCAGGCAATAAAGCAAGGTCGTGAATATAGAGCGTATCACATTTTTCCGGCAGTTTATGAAGCAGCTGGTCAAGAGCAGGAATGGAATTCATTTTGTATGGATGGGCAAGGCAATAGCCATAAACGCTACTCGAGCTTGATTCATTATCGGATAAAATAAAGCAGGACAAAGGAGAAAGATTAAACTTTTCTTCGAGCACTGCATCCTCTTCCGGAAAATCCGGATGACAAAGTGAAGCGATCCGGCAGACATCTGCCAGATCGCTTTCTTTCATTAAACGCCAATATTTCACGGTTCGATCAACCGTTAGCGACATCGAATTCCAGAGGTTGGGTGTGTTTGATACCCTTTATCTTGCGCAATTCATCAAGCACTTGATCGGGAATACGAGCATCAAGATAAAGAAGCGCGATTGCGTCACCGCCCGGTTCATTACGTCCCAAAGCGAAGTTTGCAATATTCACGCCGGATTTTCCGCAAATCGTACCGATTGTACCGATAATTCCCGGTGTGTCGGTGTTGGTGATATAAAGCATATGCGGGCCGACCTCGGCATCAAGATTGATGCCCTTGATCTGGATAAAGCGCGGTTTGCCGTCAACAAAGCAGGTTCCGGCAATGGAACGGGTGCGCTTCGATGTTTTGACAGTCAGTTTGATATAGCCGTCAAAAATACCGGATTTATCGCGCTTGACCTCGGAAAGAATAATACCGCGTTCTTTAACGAGAACCGGTGCCGACACCATGTTGACATCGGCAAGTTGCGGGCGGATGAGACCGGCCAATGCGGCACTGATGAGCGCGCGCGTATTCATGGCAGCAGTTGAACCGTCAAACAGAATCTCGACTTCCTTGATGTCTTCCTCGGTCGATTGGCCAACAAATGCTCCGAGAACTTCGGCAAGTTTGACAAACGGTTTCAAACGCGGTGCTTCTTCTGCCGTAATCGATGGCATATTGATTGCATTGCTGACAGCACCGTTGATAAGGTAATCCGACATTTGTTCGGCAACCTGAATAGCAACGTTTTCCTGAGCCTCGGTCGTTGACGCACCAAGGTGCGGTGTGCAAACGACATTATCAAGGCTAAAGAGCGGGTCATCGGCAGCCGGTGGCTCGACTTCATAGACATCAACCGCAGCACCTGCAATTTTGCCCGACTTCAAAGCGTCGACGAGGTCTTTTTCAACAACCAGCGCACCGCGTGCACAATTGATAAGTCTTACGCCATTTTTCATCTTGGCAATCGTTTCTGCATTGATGATATGGCGGGTCTTATCGGTAAGCGGTGTATGCAAAGTAATGAAATCGGCGCGCTTCAACAGATCGTCCAATTCGACCTTTTCGACACCAAGTTCTTTGGCTCGGGCATCCGAAAGGAACGGGTCATAGGCAATGACTTTCATCTTCAATCCGACGCCGCGGGTTGCGACAATCGAACCAATATTACCACAACCGATAATACCAAGAGTTTTGCCGGTGATTTCAACACCCATAAAGCGGCTTTTCTCCCATTTGCCGGCTTTGGTCGATTTATCGGCAGCCGGCAATTCACGGGCAATAGCAAACATCAATGCAATAGCATGTTCTGCTGTTGTAATCGAATTGCCGAATGGCGTATTCATAACAATAATACCGCGCCGTGAAGCGGCTGGAATATCAACATTGTCAACACCGATACCGGCACGACCAACAACTTTCAGATTTTTCGCGGCAGCAATAAGTTTTTCCGTTACTTTGGTTGCCGAACGGATTGCCAGACCATCATATTGACCAATAACTTCGAGAAGTTTTTCTTTATCTTTACCGAGTTCCGGTTTGAAATCGACTTCAACGCCGCGATCTTTAAAAATCTGGACAGCAGTCGGGGATAGTTTATCAGATACGAGTACACGAGGTGCCATTATGGCCTCCAAAAATTTTGTAAAATGGGGGAATGAGCGGCCTTGAAACAAGCCGCTACAAGGGAATCTTAATTTTTAAAGAGCTGCTTTTTCAGCCTTGAAAGCCCAGTCAAGCCATTCCGTCAATGCCTGAAGGTCGCGAGCCTCAATCGTTGCACCAGCCCAGATGCGCAAACCTGACGGTGCATCGCGATAGGCGCCTATGTCATGAGCGACACCGGCTTTTTCCAGACGGTTGACAATAGCCTTAGCAAATGCTGCCTGTTTGTCGGCATCGAGTTTAACTACGGCAGGATCAACAATTTTGAAGCAGACGGAAGTGTTCGAGCGGGTTGCCGGATCTTTCGCCAGAAATTCGATCCACGGAGTTTTTTTGACGAATTTGTCCAGAACAGCAAAGTTCTCGTCAGCCCGTTTCATCAATGTTTTCAGACCACCTATGGACTTTGCCCATTTCAATGCATCAAGGTAATCCTCGACACAAAGCATAGACGGCGTATTGATTGTTGCGCCCTCGAAAATACCCTCATTGAGTTTTCCGCCTTTTGTCATGCGGAAAATTTTTGGCAGCGGCCATGCGGGCGTATAGGTTTCAAGACGCTCTACCGCGCGTGGTCCCAGAATAAGCACACCGTGGGCACCCTCGCCACCCAGCACTTTTTGCCAGGAGAATGTTACAACATCAAGTTTCGAGAAATCGAGATTTTGCGCAAATGCGGCGGATGTCGCGTCGCAAATCGTAAGCCCCTTACGATCAGCCGGAATAAAATCGGCATTGGGAACACGCACACCCGATGTTGTTCCATTCCATGTGAAAACAACATCACGATCAAAATCGACTTTGGTCAAATCCGGTAATTCACCATAAGGCGCTTCCAACTTGCGCACATCGGTCAATTTCAATTGTTTGACAACATCTGTTACCCAGCCCGAACCGAAGCTTTCCCATGCCAGCATATCAACACCACGTGCTCCAAGGAGCGACCACAGTGCCATTTCAACAGCACCGGTATCGGATGCGGGAACAATGCCGATACGATAATTTGCAGGAACTTCCAATACTTCGCGGGTGAGGTTGATTGCCTCAGCCAGCTTGGCTTTACCAATTTTCGCACGATGGGAACGGCCAACCGGCGCATTAGCAAGCGCTTCAACCGTCCAACCGGGACGCTTTGCACAGGGACCAGAAGAGAAATTGGGATTGTTCGGGCGCACGCCCGGCTCGTTTAAATTTGTCATATTAATCTACCCTTTCAGATAGCTCGCCTCTCGTTGGGAAGAGGTGGCCCGCTGACGTGATTATCCGAAAGGCACTCCCAGCACAAGTAAAAAAATAGATTATCACAAATTATTTAACCGGAGCCGCTTTTAGACAAAGTTTTTCAATGTATTGTTTAAGTGTTATTTTTCCTCTCAACGTTTTATTCAAAGGCGGCCAATCACCACTTATTGTGTTTAACGCCATCGCAGCAAATGACATTGCACTTGAGTTCGAGAAAGAAAGAGAAAGATAATAATTTTCAATATCTTCCTTGTTCACTCCTACGAGTTTCACAGGTTTTCCAAGTGCCGTTTGAAAAGCTGTTGCGACATCTTGAATCGTGTAACGTTCCGGCCCTTCAATATAATGAATGCCAGCTTTTCCACTCTCAATAAGCCCCGTCAAATAATCGGCGATATCGCGAGGAGCGACCATCGGAATGATAGAATGGGAAGGATAAATGGTGGTCAAACATCCTTTTTCGATAATTTCGTTGAGAGCAAAATCCCAATTGGACATATAAAAGCCTGCGCGAACAATCAGCGCTTCCGGATAAATCTCTTTAACCTTCTCCTCCAATAAATAAAGGCTTCCTAAATCTCCGATATGGTCACCTTTTTGAGCACCATAAGTCGACTGCACAATGACTTTTTCAAGATTCGTGTTTTCGAGCGCGCGCGTAATCGCTGCAATTGTTCTGCGCTCTTCAACATCAACATCATGAACAGGATTGGCAGGCGGATTAAGGATATAAACGCCGCTCGCCTGTTTCAAAATCTCATGGAACAAATGGTAGTCGGAAATATCGATTTCCGCGAGTCTGGCACCAAGCTTGACAAGGTTTTCAGCGCGTTTTCCAGAACGGGTTACCACTGTCACATCTCTCCCCGAACGCAGCAGATTTTTTGCGAGTTCCGAACCGATATGGCCGGTTGCACCCAGCACGACAAACATAATTCACCGCTCTGTCAAAATCCGTTAGCCTATCGGATAACGATAATCATTCTTGTCGGGAAGGGCTAATAAAACTATGATAAGCTTTAAAACATGACGGGTGCAGGATGAAACAATTGCATTGGATAAAAAGCTTAAGTCTTATGATCATTCCGCTTTTGTTTTTAAGCGGTTGCCAATCGGTTCCCAAGCTCAAATCACCCGATAATGTTTACGAGTTCAACACCCGCCCGACAAATGAAGTTGGCATTCCGGCCGATGTCTTGAGGCGTGCCGCTTTTACGGCTGAACGTCGCGGCTATCGTTATTTTACAATCAGTGATACATCCGAAGGTGCCCAGACTTCAAAAATGCCGACTTTCGGCATTAATTATGGACGCGATCCTTATGGCTTTTCTGACCCTGGTGCCGACAGTACGGGAGGTGGAATTTCAATGGATTTACCATTAAATACACGTCGCATCCATTGGGTTGTCACCATGATGCATACGCCCGAAACACAATCGACCAAAGTTTATGATGTAACCGAGGTTATTGCCAAATAGCTGTTTTCAACAAGTTGGCCACTTCAAGTTCAAGATAAAAATTGCGTTTTATAGAAAAACTGTTGTCATATAGCGGTGAGAAGAACAATATTTTTACAAAAACTTGGGGATGGCAATCATTTGCAAAATTCATCTTTAAAAAAAATCGCTATGCAGCGCATGGAAGGCAGCGCTTCGTTCAGTACGGTTTATAAAGATCAACGGTCATCTTTGGAAAAGCTTTATCAATCCGGTTCATTGAAATTACGTTTTCCGCTTTATTCCGACAACCATTTCGAGGCTGTGCAAATCAATACGGCAGGCGGTGTGACCGGTGGCGACAAGCTTTTCTGGAAATGCGAACTCGGTGAAAAAACAAAAGCAACAATCACCACACAAGCCGCCGAAAAAATATATCGCTCGCTTGATGCTATGCCGGCCGAAATCAATATTTCGCTAAATTTAAGAAAAAACTCTACATTGTTCTGGCTCCCGCAGGAGACAATTTTTTTTAATTGTGCCGCGTTAAAACGCAAAATCACCGTCGAGATGGAAGAAGGTGCAGCCCTTCTTCTGGTAGAAGCTTTTATTTTCGGACGGAAACTCATGGGAGAGAAAGTTGTCAACGGCTTTATTGATGACGAGTGGCAAGTGCGTCTTTGCGATAAGCTTGTCCATTTTGAAGCCTTTAAAATCAATGGCAATATTTTACAGCAATCAACCCGCTCGGCAATTTTCAACGCCAATCAGGCCATTGCCACAATTCTTTACATTGCCAATGATTATGAAAGCAAAGAAGCGGCTGCGAGAGAGATTATCGGACAATCCGGCGGGGTCTCTGCATGGAATGGCAAGCTTCTTGCTAGGATTATTGAAAAGGACTCCTATTCTTTGAGGGAAAAACTCGTTCCTTTGATAAAACTGCTAACAAAAGGGGCAGACGTGCCAAAATTTTGGTCAATTTAGCTATGGGTGAATAATGATACTTACCGAAAGAGAAAAGGACAAATTGTTGATCTCAATGGCGGCCATGGTTGCTCGCAAACGACTCGAACGGGGAGTAAAGCTCAATCATCCGGAAGCTGTTGCACTGATTAGCGATTTTGTCGTGGAAGGTGCCCGTGATGGCCGCACCGTTGCCGACCTCATGGAACAAGGTGCTTATGTATTGCGCCGCGATCAGGTCATGGAAGGCATTCCTGAAATGATTGAAGACATTCAGGTTGAAGCAACATTTCCCGACGGGACAAAACTTGTCACTGTCCACCATCCGATACGTTAAGTTCAATAATTGAAATATATAAAACTATGAAGAGGGGAACTCTCATGAAACTTTTGTCAAGATCGACAGTCATAACAGCTTTGATGATTTTCACATCCACACCGGCTTTTGCCCACCTGACCGGTGTTCCACATGACCATAGCTCTTTTACAAGCGGCTTTTTACACCCGCTAACCGGTTTTGATCATATTCTGGTCATGGTGGCGGTCGGCTTATGGGCAGCTCAACTCGGCGGAAAATCGATTCTAGCAGTTCCGGCAAGTTTTGTTGTCTGTATGGCAATTGGTTTTTGGCTTGCCACAAAAGGCATTGCATTACCTTATGTTGAACCGGTCATTCTTGCTTCCGTGATTGCGATGGGGCTCTTTGCGGCAATGGCCATTCATCTTCCCATTATGCCGGCCATGCTCGTCGTCGGTGCTTTTGCGCTTTTTCATGGTTATGCGCATGGTCTCGAACTTGAAAATTCGGAGGCCTATGCTTACGGAATCGGTTTTTCTATTGCCACAGCATTGCTTCACGGCGTCGGTATTACAATCGGCTTGGGAGCAAGCAAAATTTTTGGCCGGTCAAATGGCGCAACAGCAATCAGAATCGGCGGCGTTGCGACCACTCTTGCAGGGCTTTATCTGGCCTTTGCTGCTGCATGAAATCGAATTCCTACTACCCGTTTTAACAATCGGAAAGAAATATGATGGTTCCCGGAGAAATTATTACAGAGGCAGGCGATATTGAAATGAATGCCGGCCGTAATGCGATAAAACTCAAAGTCGGCAATAGCGGTGACCGCCCTATTCAAGTGGGGTCGCATTATCATTTTTATGAAGCCAATCCTGCCCTTCAATTCGACCGCGAAAAAGCCCGTGGAATGCGACTTGATATTCCGGCCGGTACCGCTGTCCGGTTTGAACCCGGACAGGAAAAAGATGTTTTCCTCATACCATTAGCGGGAAAACAGCGTGTCTTCGGTTTTCGTGCAAAAATTCAGGGGGATCTTTGATGAGCCACAAAATTTCGCGTGCCGCTTATGCGCAAATGTTCGGGCCGACAAAAGGTGACCATATCCGCCTTGCCGATACAGACCTTTTCGTAACTGTCGAAGATGACAAGACAACTTATGGCGAGGAAGTCAAATTCGGCGGTGGTAAAGTTATCCGCGATGGTATGGGCCAAAGCCAATATTCACGTGAAAAAGGGGCTATGGATACAGTTATCACCAATGCCCTTATTGTCGATTATACCGGCATTTATAAAGCCGATATCGGTTTGAAAGACGGTCTTATCGAAAAAATCGGTAAAGCTGGCAATCCCGATATTCAACCAAATGTCGATATCATCATTGGCCCTGCAACCGAAATTATTGCAGCGGAGGGGAAAATTGTAACCGCTGGCGGAATTGATTCACACATTCATTTTATTTGCCCCCAGCAGGTCAACGAAGCACTCTATTCCGGCATTACAACCATGTTTGGCGGTGGCACGGGGCCCGCACACGGAACGCTAGCGACCACCTGCACACCGGGCCCTTGGCATTTGGCGCGCATGATACAGGCGGTAGACAGCTTGCCGATGAATATCGGCCTTGCTGGCAAAGGCAATTCATCTTCTCCTGATGCTTTGATCGAAATGGTCAATGCCGGTGCTTCTTCGCTCAAACTTCATGAAGATTGGGGGTCGACTCCGGCGGCAATCGACAATTGCTTGAGCGTTGCCGATGATTATGACGTGCAGGTTATGATTCACACCGATACATTGAATGAAGCGGGGTTTGTCGAAGATACAATCGCTGCATTCAAAGGCCGGACAATCCATGCCTTCCATACAGAAGGTGCCGGCGGTGGTCATGCTCCCGATATTATCCGTGTTTGCGGGTTTGAAAATGTATTGCCTGCCTCAACCAACCCCACGCGCCCCTATACGAAAAACACCATTGCCGAACATCTTGATATGCTCATGGTTTGCCATCACTTGTCGGCAAAAATACCGGAAGATGTTGCTTTTGCCGAAAGTCGTATACGTAAGGAAACAATTGCCGCAGAAGATATCCTGCATGATATTGGTGCCTTTTCTATTATCGCGTCGGATAGTCAGGCAATGGGACGGGTTGGCGAAGTCATTATCCGCACATGGCAGACTGCCGATAAAATGAAAAAACAGCGTGGTTATTTGGGCAACGATAGCGGGTTCAACGATAATGAACGCGTGAAACGCTATATTGCAAAATACACAATCAATCCGGCCATTGCACAAGGAATTGGTCATGTCACCGGTTCGATAGAAACCGGTAAACGTGCCGATATTGTCATCTGGTCGCCCGCCTTTTTCGGAGTAAAACCGGAGATGGTTTTGCTTGGCGGGATGATCGCAGCAGCACCAATGGGTGACCCCAATGCATCGATTGCAACACCACAACCGGTTCACTTCCGGCCAATGTTCGGCGCTCTCGGAAAGGCTGTCAAACACACATCTCTTACCTTTACCAGCAAAGCCGCTATTGATAACGGGCTCGCCGAAAAGCTTGGGCTTGAAAAGGAACTCGTTGCCGTTAAAAACACCCGCACTATTTCCAAAAAATCCATGAAACTCAATTCTGCAACGCCGCATATCGACGTTGACCCAGAAACTTATGAAGTGCGCGCAGATGGTGAATTATTAACCTGCGAACCGGCAAAGATACTTCCGATGGCACAACGCTATTTTCTTTATTGAGGTTTAAATGTCCTATAAAACTTTTCGAGCAACAAAATATATACCGGCGTCCAATGCCAAAGGAGTTGAAACTTCAGGTGCGCTTTCACTTTCCCATGACGAGCGCCATATCCGCCGAAAATTACTTCATTTTGTGAATGGCGATATGATTATGGTGGATTTGAAAGAACCCGTCCATCTTTCTGAAGGAGATGTCCTTGAAGCAGAAAATGGCGAATATTTTCTCATCCACGCAGCCAACGAACCACTTTATTCTGTAACGGCGAACACACCGCTGGAGCTTACCCGACTTGCCTGGCATTTGGGCAACCGTCATCAAGCAGTCGAAATTAAAGAAAACAGAATCCTTGTGCTTCGTGATCCTGTTATACGCGCTATGCTTGAAGGTTTAGGAGCAACCGTTGAAGAGATCGAAGCTCCTTTTCGACCTCTCCACGGAGCTTATCACGACCTTGCGGGGCACCATCATTAATGTTGCAGGGTGACGCCTCTTTGCTGCGTTTGATGACGCTTTTTTCGCCGGTCTTTCCGGTCGGCGGCTTTGCCTATAGCCACGGTCTCGAACAAGCAGTCCATGAAAATTCTATTCAAAATGCCGAAGATTTGTTTGATTGGCTTGATGCTCTTGCCAATCACGGATCTCTCCATAATGACGTGGTTTTGATCGCCGAAGCGTGGAGATCAACCGATCAAGGAAAATCCATTATTGCCCTTGTTGAACTAGCCAATGCCAACACTGCCTCGAAAGAACGCTTCCTGGAAATCGATTTACAAGGCCGTGCTTTTTGTACCTCAGTTGCCCAAACCGGTTTTTCAAAAGAAATCTATAAAGCCCTTCCCTATCCAGTTGCTGTGGGCGTTCTCGGACACCAATTGGAAATTTCATTGTCATCTGTCCTGACAGCCTATCTCCACACATTTCTGTCAAATCTGGTGCAGGCAGCTATAAGACTTGTTCCGCTTGGACAAAGCGACGGCGTCAAAACCATGGCAAAGCTCGAAAGAACAATTCTTGCTATCACCGAGAACAGCGATAAGCTTACACTTGATAATCTCGGTTCATGCTGTTTCCTATCCGACATCATGGCAATGCGACACGAAACACTTTATTCAAGGATTTTCCGTTCATGACATCTTCTTATTCACCAAACGGCCCGTTACGTATCGGCATTGGAGGCCCTGTCGGGTCCGGAAAAACAACTTTGACGGAAATGCTTTGCAAGGCCTTGCGCGATCATTACTCGGTCGCCGTTGTTACCAACGACATTTATACAAAAGAAGATGCACTGATCCTCAATCGCGTTCAGGCACTGCCGGAAGACCGCATTATCGGCGTGGAAACAGGCGGCTGCCCGCACACCGCTATTCGCGAGGATGCAACTGTCAATTTGCAAGCTATTGACGAGCTTTTAAACCGGCACCCCGACCTTGATATGATATTTATCGAATCAGGCGGAGACAATCTCGCGGCAACATTTTCCCCCGATCTCGCCGATTTGACGCTTTACGTTATTTCGGTGGCAGAAGGTGAAAAAATACCGCGCAAAGGCGGTCCTGCTATTACGCGCTCTGACTTGCTTATCATCAACAAGAAAGATCTAGCCCCATATGTTCACGCCGATCTTGATGTGATGGAACATGACGCAAAAATCCAGCGCGGTGAAAAGCCTTTTGTGTTCACGGATATGCTACGCCGCGACGGGCTTCAGGACATTATTCGATTTATCGAACAGGCGGGCGGTTTTACCCGATAAATAAGCAAACGCCCATTTGAAAACCGTTTTTCACGGCTTAAAAATTTTTGCTGCCGAGTGGATAAGGTTGACGGCTTTGAAAGGATAATCCAAAGGCAAAACGATATTTGCCGGAATTTTTTTATAAAGTTACCACGAGATATATTCGGAAAAATTGGTACGCCTAAGGGGAATTGAACCCCTGTTTCCGCCGTGAGAGGGCGGCGTCCTGACCGCTAGACGATAGGCGCACGGTGTAAAGCCGCTAATAAGCCTTGTTTACTCAAAGAGCAATGCCAAATCCCCAAAAAAATGAACTTATCAGGGCAAATTTTGAATATTTTTGTTTTGGAGGCTAGACACTCGAAATTTTAATGTTATAAACCCAACCGCTCCGGTTAAAAAATCGGGCGTGCCCAGATAGCTCAGTTGGTAGAGCAGCGGACTGAAAATCCGCGTGTCCGTGGTTCAATTCCGCGTCTGGGCACCATCTCAACTTTTCACCTTTTTATCCTAATGTTTTTATTAATTATTCTCTTGAGTAAGAGAATAGAAAAGCATTCCAATCGTTCTGACGCTTTTGAATTGTCTCATCGGCCAATTCTCGCTGATCATCTGTCTTTTATATAAAAAGATACGCTTTTTTCAGCTTCACAAACCAAATCGATTTCAATTGCACTATTGTGGCTCCGGAATTTTTATATGAAACGCATTCATCCTCGCACATTTAATGGGAATCTATTTACCTTGCCCGTATCCAAACCTCAGGGAAATAATTACCAAATATTTCTTTGGTTTGTGTTTGCCCATTTTTCCAGCATGTAAATTTCGTTTCACAATGCAACGGGAATTCTAAGTCTTTTGAAGGAACGGCAAACTCCGAAAGAACTTGGTTGCTCATACTTGGATTCTATCTTGTAGACTGTTATTAACCACGCTAACCAATTAGGCACGACAAGCATTTCTGGTAAAAAGTGGATATGACATCTAGGATTTTCTATTGTCTTTTAAAAAAATAAAACGAAGTTTCAATTTTCAAAATAATGGAAATACGTACTTTTAATTTATTACCTTTTATAAACGGTGTGTTTACGCATTTTTCTTTTATTTGTCGAGTTAAGTTTTGTAAATGTTAATAAAATACTTATAGGAAAAATTGAAACTGGACAAAAATCACTTTTTAAACATGATAATCTATTTAAAATATTTCAAAATCGAAGTTTAAAAGGTAACTACAAAAGAAAAAATTTATTTTTTGAAATCTATAACGTGCTCAGTACGCATTCGCTTTGCAAGGTTATTACCAACGACCATCATAGGCATATAGCGACGACTATCCGGAATTACACGAGTTGTTTCACCGACAACTTCAAAGCCAGCAGAAACTCCGGCGAGCTTTAACAGCTTATTGTTTTGAACGTATATTCCACGAATTGTGGAATTTCCAATCACATATGTACCTATGCTATTATTTTTCAGGACCCTATATGCTTCTTTCGTTTGTTGTATCAAATCCGAAAAATAACGAGCAAGCATATATTTACTTTTACGTTCAAGGAGATCCAATCCGAGATCATGAAGTACATCTGAAAATTTGCCGCTAATAGTGTCGTTCAAAGCTCGCTCGGCACCAATTTCACTTATGCGAATTTTTCGAAGATTAGCCAATGAATAACCTAACCATACAAGCGACAAACGGTGCCCCCTCATATAATCAATAGCATTTAGGTAAGGAGGAGATGTAACAATACAATCTACAGAATTGCTTTTAACAACAGTTAGTTTTCTCGCATCCCCCACATAAGTTCTCGCATTCAGTTTAATTGAAGATACATCAAGCGCCCTTAAAAGGTGATCAAGAGAGAGTCTCATCGCACTAAAGACATCAAAATCATTTTCACGAATTGTCCTGTGAGGCCGACTATGAGCGGTATCTCTGGCCAGCGATGCTTTAGGTTCTTTTGTTATAATTAGTCTGGATAAAGTGACTTTCAGAAGACTTAAGACAATCTTAGAAACATTGATTGGTTGTGCATGCAAATAATACGATAATTTACGAAGCTGCTCTTTCTGTTTAGGTGCGAACCAAAAATCAATGAAATTTTTAGTTTGAATATCATCATCTATCCAAGGTAAATACACTTGATCCTTTTCCGATAGACAACGTTCTAATAATATTTCTAAACCTGCTCGAACTTCATTTTCATCAACTGATGTTGATCCAACACGTGAAATGAGCTCAGCAAGAGGATCTATGTCGATCCCTATGGCAGCAATACCATTACGCGCCGCTTGCGATAATACCATACCGGAACCCGCCATCGGATCTAATACAACTTGGCCGGCTCTCAGATTTTTTAGTTTCTCAAGTGCAATTTCAGGCGCCATACGTGCAGGAAATGGGTGTATATATTTCATTCACAAATTTACCTTTAATTGTTTCTGAAAAACGTCCGAGGTGCTATTTTGCAAATCATCTCAATTTTTTCCGCGATTTCATCACGGCTTTTATAACAATCTAATTTCAAGATACAATGGTGTTGTCTGTGATTTTTATGAGTCCTTTGTACACACCCTCGGGAAATAGACACTTACGCAAAATTATTACATTGTTCACTTAAGACGATTTAACTGTACCGTTAGACATCAAAGGCATTCTATACCCCGACAATTTAAGTCCAACAAATAAAATTCGAAAACGCGTTTTTTCGCAGAATAACACATTATTTTACGCTGGCTTATTCTTCAATAATAAAATCTATATTATTTATTCGAATCACATCGCATGATAATATCATTATATTAAATATAAAAATATTATCAAACTTAATTTTGTATTTTATAATAACCGATTCATTTTTTATTTCTAATAAATTTAATTGCGTCTCCATTAATCTTATAAAATAGCCGAGCATATCCGTCTTTATTGCGAAATATTTTTAGATGATGCTTTGCATTTGGATGTTCACTTCGAGAAAATTCATTATTTGAAAAAATTCCTTTTTTACGCCGAATATTTTTGATTTCATCATCACTATACTTACTATTACTTTTCCCAAAATGACTGGTTTTATGGAACGAAATATCAGTCTTAGGGTCTTCGGATAAATCACGCTTTATATATTCGTATAGGTATTGAGGAAACTCTTCTTCAGAAAATGTTTCACGCAAACTATCTAACATTTGACTGTTCGTACGGTTTGCTCTATCCATGACCTTATCATAATTGTCGTTATACTTAAACAAATGAAATGACATCTCTCCGTCTTCAAAATCTACAGTGGACTTATCAATGGAATTAGAAGATGTAGGGATTGTCTTATGATCTGAAAGCCAAACAGGCGCTCCCGACGAACTACGCATAGCAGAAATCGCGAGATTGTGAAATTCAAAACACTTGCTCCAGTTCTTCAAAAGATCGGTTGGACACCACAACTGGAAATAATTCTTATATTCTTTTCTGGCACCGAACATGCGAGCCCGCTGAATATAGGTATCCTGAGAAAATTTTCCTTTCACACTTCTTGTGAAATACATTGACAATAAATTATCAAAAGTCACACCTCTTGAAATAATATTTCCTCCAGCTGCAAATGAGAAAAGACATTTTGGTTTAGCTATATCTGATACTTTTGCACTAAATTTACTTGAATTTATCTCTACTATTGTATTTTTATAAATATTTCTCAGAACAAATTCTACAATTTCGTCTGGTCCTTTGTCACTGTATTCGTTCGCTATTTCTTCAAGTTTTTCAACGATCTCGCCAAATGATGGATTGCCTTTTGTAGAAAGTGTACGAATAGTCTTTCGTATAGCAGCAATATCGTTATCATGTTCATTTTTCTTGCCGCTTGTATGGACTAACATCGTAAAATTTTTCTCAAAACCACGCATATGTTGTTCAGCCACACCACACAAAAAATGTAAGATTGCATTTTTCAATTCATCTCTTTCAGATCCTTTATCGGCATCAAACGTATGCAAACGATAATCTACCACCCCGTTGGAGGGAAAGAAAAATTCTTGCCCCACATAATCCGGATGCGGGCGAAATTCCACCCATGATTCACTATCATTCTCGAATGTATTGTTTAGGTTTAACCTAGCTGGTGTCGCAGTGACACCTATATACTGCCCGGTTTCCCCAAGAAGGTCATGTATGAGTTGGTTAATTCTCGTTTTTTCTTTCTTGTTTACCTTCGCATTAGGAGACGCAAAATCTGCTTCGTCATCAATAACTACAATATGTTTTCGATGTTGAAGAAGAGTTTTAAGTTTTTCTAAATCCCTGGCATTTTTTTTAGAAAAGATAACCCATTTTCTTTGATTAAAATCGTCTAGTTCTTGCGAGAGTTCATTATACTGCTTTGGTGAAGGACTAAGACCCGATTCACGAAATCTAGAAAGACTTTGTTCCAGCAGATCTACGCTGTCAGTAACAAGATTAATGATGACATCTGTGCCTTTATCAAGCAGTTTCGCATTCAAAGCTATCATCATCTCTGTTTTTCCGCTTTGAGGTTCCCCAAATATAACAAACGATCTACTGCGGTTCTTAATCACATTTTCAATTGTTTTTTCTACAGTTTCTTCAATCGCCTTAGTATCAATTCCTCGCTCCTTCAATACCTTCAGCCTGTTTGAATATTGTTGGTTGCCTACGTTACCAACCACCTTCTTCCAATCTTTCATCAAGTCCGTCCGTATTTATTTGAATTCAAATATTTTTAACAAAGTAAACATCCAACGGAACATTTTTTCAATTGTAAAATATTTAAACCACAAGGAAGTATGAACCAACGCGTAAATAAAACAACGGATTCGTTTTTTATATGACATAGCGGCTTCAATTAATCTAATGATACTTGGCGTCATTAATTATTTGTCCTTTAGAGTACCGTAAATTCCTAAATCGCCTTATTTTTTCAACATCTGATTTTGAAATAATCAGATGCCTTGCTCTGACGCTCGGCCCAAAGGCATTACGTTCAAAAATAAGGTAATTAACGTCGAATATATTTAAAAAAGATCTTAGATTTCTATTGATATATTTCCGTTAAATTACTAATATAAAAGCAATCGCTTTGTATCTGGCCATCTACCTTCCACATCACTACGCTTTGTAAAGGATTTGACGGACGTATACCGGTTCCTTGCAAAGTGATATATGATAACATCTTTTTGGAACGACGATTTTTTAAGACGAATTTGACACAAAACACAAGTCTGTTGACAAAAATCCTTGCGAACTTGTCAGATTATGCAAAATATTGCCCTACATCCAAAAAATCAATGGTGCACAAATAACTCAAATATAAAATGCCCGATATCACAGCAGACGTTCAACATTATAAAAATGCCAACGCTTTCGCCCCCCCCAATAAAACCTTCAGTGAACGCTTTCTGCCCGCTATTATCTCGTACAGAATGTAAGTATGTAAACTATCCGCGGGTTTTCAGGACACAACTCAACTATGCTGGTCCTTTCAAGGACTATTTCAGTAGCTTCTGGAGGCAAAAGGCGTGTCCTTCATGAGTCAAGAGACAACAGAATTCAATAGCTATTAAATATATTGACGGAAGGGTTATTATTTCCGCGACACATTAGACACACAACAAAAGACGAGCTTTTGAACGTTATGACAAGCGCAGATTGGCTTCGGCGGAGCAGTATTATCACTCTCATCAAAGTTGACAAAACCAACCAGTCGCACTACAGCAAAACTATATTAAACTCAGTTATAGCTATTTTATCAATCCGTAGTATTTTCGACGTCCGTCAGTATATGCTTTTGATTTTTCACTTGCGAAGACAAAAACCTTTTCTTGGCAACGTAAGCAACAAAACCTGCAGCTACTCTTCTACAAACAGCAATCGGAGTGTTTAAATAGTTTTATCTTTGCCCGAATATTCCTATCTAGCGAAGAAGTGTCACCAAGCTATATGAAGGCCTCACCTTTTTGGTGGTTTTTCAGACAATTAAAATATAGGCTACGTGTTCGACGTGAAGAGCCGAAGAAGGACTGATGGGTTAACGACACACCATTCGACTTTGAACGCTACCGGAACTGCAAGTTCAATTTAGGAAGTCTAACGGCCACAAGAAAGCGCCGCGGAACGTCAGCGCAGACTGGATGCATACTGAACTCCGTTGTCGAACGTCCATCGAGACAAAGTTGTAAGCTCCTTTGCCGACGTAGCTAACAACTGTGCGAGTTCTTTGGGGCTTTTGGGGTAGAATTTGGAGATAAAAGGCATATCTACCGGTATCGAGCGACAACAGCAGTTATGATCACCGATATAGCGTTTCCTTCGGTTGTTATTTCCACGACGCACTAGACAAACGCGGCACCGAAAGACGCATATTCCAACGCTATCATCGTCGCCGGCGGGTAACGGCAAGCGCTGCGCTTATTTATACAAAGCGGATATCAATAGGTAAGTAAAAAGATAGGAAGATAAGGATTGGTTGCGGGGGCAGGATTTGAACCTGCGGCCTTCAGGTTATGAGCCTGACGAGCTACCGGGCTGCTCCACCCCGCGCCAAG
>NZ_JACFSK010000003.1 GCF_016100455.1 Bartonella sp. M0283
TTCTTGTTGCCATGCTGCTGATTGTGCCCATGCTGTTGGCAATAACATCGGAGCCTTGCGAAACAAAGGCGAGACTTGCTGCACGCCCTTCCGAATAGGTTTTCGACTGCGGGTTCAATTGTGCGGCCGATTGTCCCGGATTGTTGTGATTGCCGCCATTATTGCCACCGGTATTGTCTCCTCCGCCGGTATTATCACCGGTATTATCACCAGTGTGATCGTGATCATCGCCATGATCATGACCGGGAGTTTTGTCGGTTTTCTTGTTAATTTGCAGAATGAAAGCGGTGTTGTCTCCGGCCTTATTTTGTTTAAGCGTTGTATCATAAAAGATAAATTGGCCTTGTTTGAGCGCATAGGAAACAGGTGACCAACTGCCGGCAGATTTATCAATCATGGTCACCATATCGCCAGCCATAAATCGCGGACCATTCGGGTCAAGACCGGCAATAGTGTGTTTGGTATTGGTTAAATCAACCGGTGTGCCGCCTTCGGCAATTTTTATCACGGTATCGCCATTTTTTACATCCGCCGGCAAAGTCCAGTTATAATTTTCAAAATTATAGATACCGGAAACGGTTCCGCGGTAACCGTTGAGATTGAGAGTGTTGCCGGAAAAAACATCGGCTGTAAGGCTGTCTTGACCATCACCATTAAGGCTGCGACCACCCCAGATCGAGCCGTATTTTGTGACATTTCCTCTTTCATCGCTTTCGCCAATGATGATCTGATCGCCGTTAAGAGTTACACTATTGTGGTTGGCATTGCCGCCAAACCCGATCTCGCTGTTGATGAGATGATTTTTGTCGTTAAAGTGAGTGCCGGCTTTTCCACCTTGTGAAAGACCGCCATAAATATCTTTATTGATTGTGGATTTTCCCGAAATCTCAATTCTATTGCTACTGACATCGCCGGCATCACCACCCTTGCCGCCGTTTTTGTCAATGCTTTTGCTAATGTCGCCAAAGCCGCCGTCGCCGCCAATGCTGATGCCGCCATAAACGCCGGATTTATGATCGCCATTAGGGGTTGTTTTCGTGCCATAAAGTGTCACGTCGGTCAAACTGATACGGTTATTGGTGACATTGCCACCTTTGCCACCATTACCATTGGTTTGTGTTGCGTCATATCCTATTCCGCCAGCGCCACCGACACTTGCACCACCATAGATACTTCCGCCGTCCGAACCGCGAATACCGGCCCCTTCATTGCTATTGTTTTCGCCTTCGATTTTTCCGGCAGCGCCGCCAGCTCCACCGTGAAGTTCTACCCGTTCAAGGATAATGATATTGCCACTCACAGTACCGGCATTGCCACCAATGCCGTTTATCAATCCCCCTTGCGAGCCATAGCCACCGGCGCCACCAAGGCTGATCCCGCCAAAAACGCTGCCGCCGCCAGTGCCGCCGGCACCGCTTCCCCCCATACTGACGCTCTTTTCGCCTTCTTCGTCCAAGATTGTAATCGTATGGGAGATTGACCCACCGGTACCACCCGCATTGCCATTCAATGTGGAATCGACAATCTTTATCCGGTTATTGATGACATCGCCGCTATCGCCACCATTGCCATTATATTTTTTTGAATTCGAACCGTTACCACCACCGCCGCCGGTACTCAAACCGCCGATAACACTGCCGCCGCCTATGCCGCCAATGCCGCCACCCTGGCCGCCATTACCGCCAATACCGCCATTCAGTGTTGTGTGATCGAGAGAAATAATATTGTTGCTGACAACTCCGCTCGCGCCGCCATTACCGCCGGCACTCTCGCTATTTTCTGTGTTTAATGCTGCATCACCTGCACCACCGGCACCCCCCATGGAAAGACCGCCAAAGACCGTACCGCCGCCAGCGCCGCCGGCACCACCACCGCTTGTTGTGCTCGAGCCGCCAGCGCCGCCAGTGCCTCCGTCAATCGTCACATTAACCAATGTAACGTTATTGGATTTTACATAATCGGCAATGCCTCCATTACCGCTCGACGTTTCAGCCGCATAGCCGGAGCCGCCGGCACCACCGATGGTCATGCCGCCAAAAACCAGACCGCCGCCCATGCCACCAACGCCACCGCCACTATTGGGTGCGCCATCACCGCCTTTACCGGCATTCCCGCCTTTGATTGTTACATGGGTCAGGATGAGTTCGTTGTCATGGATGGCGCCACTATGACCGCCATCAGAATTCGAGGCGCCGCTACCTCCAGCAAAACCACCTCCGCCGGCAATTGCCAGGCCGCCTCCGATTATACCGCCGCCGAAACCAGCCGTTCCGCCACTCCCATTATCGCTTAAGGTCGAGCCGCCATTACCGCCATCGGCTCCGGTCAAAGTTACATCCGTTAAAATAACGTGGTTATCGGAGATGACACCCGTTGAACCACCCTGACTATTATGTTGGGTTCCGTTATAACTGATGCCGCCGGCACCGCCGATAGAAACACCGCCCAACGCACTTGCACCGCCAAAGCCGGCGGCACTTCCACCGGCTTTCGAACCACCATTGCCGCCTTTGCCACCATAAAGATCGGTTTTTTTCAAAGTAACATAATTGCCGCTTATGTCGCCTCCGTTGCCACCATTTGAACCATCGGCGGTTGAACGTGTTGACCAGGCTCCGGCACCACCGATACTGATAGCGCCAAAAACCGAACCACCCCCCATGCCGCCAACAGTGCTTCCACGATGGTTGTCATCGGGTGAACTATTTCCCTCACCCGCATCGGCTCCATGAATGGCGACATTATCAAGGGTAACATGAGCGCCCTTGATGTAGCCGCCATTTCCTCCCAAGGCCACATTCGTGCCATCATAGGCGGTACTCCCCGGGGCGCCTGCACTCAAACCACCAAAAACCGAGCCGCCTCCCATGCCACCAAGTCGACCGGCTTGTTCGGCATTTGTTGCTTTGTTTGCGGCTCCGCTCCAGTCATATTCAACATCTTTGACCGATACGGTCGCTCCTGTGTTAGAGGCTCCGGCAATGCCATTATTGCCTGTCACATCATATTGCACTGAAGCAAAGCCGTAGACATTATAGGGAGCAACAGTGTTTTCCCAAAACGTTCTTTGCCCTGCGACTGCCCCTTTAACGGTCATTATATTGGTTTCATCATTCGTGCGCGGGAGAAGGCTCATGCGGGACGCATTTATATCTGTCGGATCTGCGGTTAAAACACTGTGATCAGTGCCGTCATAGGTAAGCTCTTCAGCCATCACCGCCTGCATTGTCACACCCGAAAGAGCCACAGTTGAAAGAACAATGCTCGAGGCAGCGTTTAACAAGGCCTTTGACAGGCAGCTCAAATTAGAAGACGAGTGCATAAGATCTCCTCTCTCTTTCATGGCCAAGGCCGGAGACACAAAAATTAGAAGCGCTCTTTATCGGCAGATAGTTGATCAATCGACGGCGCATGAATCATATATAATCTATATTGATCTATTGAGATTTAAAAGGAGAAAAATACACAATTATTTTATAAATAATAAATAGAAAATAACACAAAAAATTTTTAATCCATAAAATAAAACAAATTATATTTGAAATTTTATTTTTAAAAACAAAATAGATGGATAAAATAAATATATATATTTATATATTATAATTATAAATTATGTTATTTCATCTTTAATAAATTAGCCAGCGCATTAATGATATTTTAATAATTATTCTCAATGTGAATTAAAGTAAAAATATGTTTCGTAGAATAGCCTTTCAGGAAGAAAAAACATGGAATTCTATTCGCAAAATGATGGTTTTGCCGGCGCCGAAAAGAGAATAGGCGAATTTCACCCTTCGTTTTCTTCACCATTTTTAAAGCCAATATCTGGCGCAATGGCACAATTATTTAAAACCGGTTGAAATTTTGACACTATGCTTTTTGACCGAGTTTGAAAAAGTGTCACGAAATCGGTTGGTGATTTTATGTGAGAAAGGTTTTTTCCGGTTTTGCAGATAGCAGGCAATCGCACAAGAAATCCCATTGTTGGAAAAAATTGGTGATTGTTAAAGACATGTGAAAAGAATCGCTTTGCCGGAAAATGGGCAAAACTTTTGCAAAAACAGGAGAGGTATAAAATATAAAACGATTCCGGAATTGCCCGTAATTAAAAAGACAAAATACCACTTGAAGAATTTTGAAGTTAAAGAATTTAAAGCGGGTTTCTTTTCAAAATCGGTAAGTGTTTCTCATGACCAAGTGATAAGAAGGCGTTCGGGAAAGTCCAAAAACAAAATTTTCCGGCATGAAGAGACCGGAATGAAGAGACCGGAATGAATAGAAAAGGGTAGGGGATTCCCGAAAAGTCACAGGCAATAAAGGCGGTAAAGCCCAAAGGGGGATGTGTTTCCCCATGAGCAAGGATTTATTCCACGTGACAAACCGGTCTAACAAGCTTTGTTTGCCCCAGTTTCTCCAGCAAGGCTACGGGTGGTCTTAGAGACTTTGCCCTGCCAAAGCCTGAAACTTTGTCCTGATAAAGTTGAAACTATGCTCTGACAAAGCATGAAACTAATGCTCTGCCAGGGCTTGAGATTTTGCTTTGCCAAAGCGTGTTTTATCAGAACTCGTATTTGAGTTTGACACCGCCACCGCCACCCTGACG
>NZ_JACFSK010000004.1 GCF_016100455.1 Bartonella sp. M0283
TTTTCTTTTCTTTGACCAAGCGCTCTTTTTCCGCTTTTATCTCCTTCAGCAAGTCACGTGCATCACCATCTTCAGGCAATTGTTTCGTCAATTTACCTTGAAAAGCATCCTGAAGTAGAGAAGCTTTTAACTTATTCGGAAAACTTTTTTCGAGCTCACTAAGCTTAGTCTCAAAAAATTTTAGTTCATCAGTTTTTTCCAATGCCGTTTTCAGTTTATCCACAATGCGACGTTGCTCAGCAAGTGGAGGAAGAGGAAATAATAATTTAAGTGCCGCTCTTGTTCCAAGGCGGGGCATATCCATTCCGTGCGTCAAGCTATTCACGCGAATATCTACAAACGGTGACGTCATATAATACATAATGAATTTTTGATCAATTCTCCCATAACCATTGATTGGTATTATTTCCGTAGAACAATATCCATCACAATCAACGATTACACATTTTCTTAAATATGGCCTCAACTTTCCATAAAGCACGTCATTCTTCTTAAAACGATTCTTATTACTTCCTGGTATACGATCAAATTTTTTATGTAAAATTTTATAACTATTTTTTTCAATATCTTCTAATTCAATAATTAATTCATGCGATCCGATATTATGTTTATTTACTTGCCTACATTCTCCATAATTCGTAACTTCTCCCAATCTCGTCCAAACCCAGTTTTTGGGTATATCAAATGGTATTTCTTCGTCTTTGATAACGGGCAAGGGTTTTTCTTCTTTAATTTTCTTTTCTTTGACCAAGCGCTCTTTTTCCGCTTTTATCTCCTTCAGC
>NZ_JACFSK010000005.1 GCF_016100455.1 Bartonella sp. M0283
AATGGAGTAATTATTGAGCTCTGGCCCAGCAGCTCATGCACAATAAACTGTCAATTTATTGAACAAATTGAGTGCTGGTAAAAAAACGGGATGATTTTGTACTTTCATAAGTATGATTTTGTTGGGAGCTCATTGGTGGCAATCCTGCAACAATGGATGACGCACCCGAAGGTTATAACCAATTAAAAGCAATTGGCGGTATGTTTGATCTTGATGGCAAAGGCTTCTCTGTTCATAGTTGTTATGGTCTTGGGAAGTCTGGTTGTGAGGGTACTTATGGTCCTGCACAATCTAAAATTATCAAAGCTCAAGGACGCTAGTTTAAAAATGTGGAAACCAATATGAATAGAAAAATTGTTCTATTATTATGCTTGTCTTCATTAAGTGTTTTTAGTGGTTGTGGTGTGTTTAAGCCTGGTTATATAGATCACGGCCCACCATCTCGTGCTGCATGGTTTCAAAAGCCAGGCGCAACACCGGAAGAAATATCTGAAGCAAGTGACAAATGTGAAGAACGCTATCCAGATGATCCAAAACTTGACCCAAATGTTAGACAGAATAACATTTTTAAACAAAGGTTTTGTATGGAAGATCAAGGATATTTTCCAAAGAGTGGAACCAGAGCGATAGATGCGTGTAAAAACTTTCGTAATCCAAAAGTTCCCATTTGTGAGGCAAGGGGCGCTTATAATTAAAATAATGGAGTAATTATTGAGCTCTGGCCCAGCAGCTCATGCACAATAAACTGTCAATTTATTGAAC
>NZ_JACFSK010000006.1 GCF_016100455.1 Bartonella sp. M0283
TACAGTTAGTATGAGCAACTACTTTCAACAGGGAGTTAAAAATAACTGCGGAGTTAAAGATAACTTTTTATAACTCAGTTATTTTATTATTAACTGTTGAAGGTGTCAACTCAAAAGTTAAATGTGATTGTATATGAACATTCCTTGCGGCAGTTAGTTAAAAATTTTGAAGCGACTGCAGTCGCGAAAGGAATAAAAATGTTTCTGGTTATTTGCGATCGCAGTCTGAACAACAGGTGATTCGGTAAAATATCGGATTTACTCTGCACCCCTCTGTATAAGTGGGAGAGTTTCAAAAATTCAGCAAAAAAATACGCTTATATTTAAGAAAAGAAATCCTTTCCCGATTTTGTTTGAAAAACGGTTTTTCTACATTCATTTCAAATAGTTAATAGAATGTTAAGATAGCAAGAGACACGTTATTTCAAAGGAAATCTGAATCAATTGTCTCTCATTGACACAATTGCCATCATAATTTATTTTGGAAAGGTTATTGGTAATTCAGCCAATAGCAATAAAGCCTTGGTCGCACCCAAAGCTTTATTACAATATTAACCTAACTGACGCAATTATCAATCAACGGTTACAGTTAGTATGAGCAACTACTTTCAACAGGGAGTTAAAAATAACTGCGGAGTTAAAG
>NZ_JACFSK010000007.1 GCF_016100455.1 Bartonella sp. M0283
CGGGCTATCAGATTTTAATTCCTGCCTGTTCAAAGGTTGCCATTTGCGAATGTGTGAGAACGGCCGCTTTGACAACACCTGCTGCAATTGCAGCCCCCGTCCCCTCGCCCAATCTCATTCCGAGATCAAGAAGCGGTTTTTTACCTATTTTATCTAAGAGGCGGCGATGCGCCGGTTCTGCCGAAACATGTCCTGCAATGCAGTGATCAAGAGCGTGCGGATTGATCTTGTGACTCTTACCTGCGTGACAGGTGCATTTATCGCGCTCGCGCCTGACCAAGCTCTGAAAGCCACAGTGAAAGCATTTGCAGCCTTCTCGGCAGCCGGAGCAATTGCCGGTCATCAGGCGAAAGGCCCGGGTAGTTTTGTGCCCCTTTTCATTGATGCACTTGCAGCACTCGATGACGAAGGTGTTGCCGCACATACTTCGGTTACGCCTTGGCAAAATGACATTGAAACAGAATAAAAATAATTGCCTTATATAAACGGGCTATCAGATTTTAATTCCTGCCTGTTCAAAGGTTGCCATTTGCGAATGTGTGAGAACGGCCGCTTTGACAACACCTGC
>NZ_JACFSK010000008.1 GCF_016100455.1 Bartonella sp. M0283
TGCTTTGCAAGCAGGGGGTCGTCGGTTCGATCCCGTCTGGCTCCACCAAGACTTTTGGTTGGGAAACGGGAAGACACATCATCTTGAGAAGAAACAAGTTTGCGGACTGTTCTTTAATAAAAAAGAAAAGTCTGCCTGTTCTATTGAAATCGTAAAGAGAAGATATATTCGGACAGTTGCTCCGGTACTTTTAAGGAAGTTATCGGCGTGTCGAGCGGTTTTTGAGATTACCTAAAGTCTTGGAAATTGGCTGATATGAAAAGAGGCAATTTGTGTCGCAGAGGAAAGCTCAAAGCCTCTGCAGATGATTGGAAGCTTAACCGCGCCATCGGATATATCTCGAGAAGCTGGTCTTTCTGCTGATATTTATAGCGGTGTTTTGCACAAGACATTGCAAGAAGATGAATATTGGCAATG